>CAKZVK010000024.1 GCA_937921825.1 uncultured Saprospiraceae bacterium | reverse complement strand
CCTACATAAGCTTCTGCCTTCGTGATGCTGCTATTCATACCTAGTAACTCACTTACCTTTCCTGCTTCCTTAGCTGTCAGTGTCAGTGTGAATAACTCCCCTGTAACTGCTTCTGTGCTCGCCATACTCATCGTCATCGCTGCATCGAATACTGCTACATTGCTTTCTTCTACACCTGTCACTGTCACTAGCTCCATCTTCGTCATATCTAGTGTGAACTGGTAGCCATATAGTGCCTCTGCAGTTGTCATCGTCACTTCTACTTGCTCACCTGCCGCTACTACTGCATCGTCAAAGCTGAAGCTTGTGCCTCTTGAGTTGGTAACTGTGCTCTGTGCTGCATTTGCTATTACACTATTATCTAAGTCTCCTACTTTCAACCCGATGAAGTCTACATCCATCATATCTGAAGCCATCTCTGAGATCGTAATGCTCTCATCGTAGCTCCATGGATTATTCATATCCATCGTCTGACCGGCCTTCATGATTATCCAGCTGTCATTCTGTGGTAACTCTGTGTAGATTCCTAAGATCAATTTTCTCAACTCTACTAAGTCTTGGCCATTGATTCTTCTATCGTTATTGATATCCGCTGCGATCAGCTTGTATGGACTATCTAGTAACTCTAATCCTAAGATGTGTCTCTGTAACTTCACTAAGTCGATTGTACTTACACCGTTCAAGTAGTCATCATCTTTTGTTCCTGTCACTTCGTAGTTCTGTGTCAGTGCATTGTCATCGAAAGCATACAATCCAGCATCATCTGTCATATCATACTTCGGATATCCTGGTGTATTACTCATCAACTCTGTCTCTACATCTTCTACTTCCTTAGAATCTTCTGTCTTTACAACTCCTGATACTAAACCAGCTCCACCGCCATTGTCTATGATTCTTAGTTCTACTAGACAGAAGTCTACCTGTCCGCACTCATCCCATACATAGATCGGTAACTGCATGAATCCATTTGCGCTTACATCATCTCTTGTGAAGACTGCTCCACTACTTCTGAAGGCTGGGAACCATCTATGGATCTCATCTCTGTACTCTGGGAATCCTCCTGTCGCTTGATCAAAGCCACCATCTTCATAAGCGCCTTCTCCATTCAATGGACAATCTCTATCATCATCTATACTGCCTTCGCTACTGTCAAAGAACCAGAAACTCGCATCATACCACATCAAGTCATCCTGTCCATCGTACTCCTCATCACATCTTGGTGGTGGAGGTACATCTGTGAATGTGTACAATAACGTCTCTTGTGCACTACAGTTATCAAAACTGCCTTGGTTGAAGTCTACTGCCCATAGCTCTACTTGACCATTCTCCATTACTGCTGTTCCTAAGTTCAGACAGTATGGTGTCGGTGCTTTCTTATCTTCTACTGTAAAGGTCGTCGTGTAACTGCCTCTGTTGCCACAGCCATCATTTACGATCCACTCTACTCTATGTTCTGTATTCTTAGCTAGATCATCTCCTAGGTTGATCGTCACCGCTTCGCCGCTTGTCGTCTTCGCTAGGAACTTTGGATTTGGCTCACCATTCGGTAACACTTCTGGTACATTACTACTGAATACACAGTCGATTACCCAATCATTACCATAGTCAACATTGATATCCCAGCCTATCCATGCACTACTACAGTCTCCTGCATCTGTGCCTACTGCTGATAAGCTTACACCTTTTCTTGTACATTCATCTGTATTCACTGCAAAGCATAATGAATCTTGACTCGTTACTGTAGGTGCTGTCTCGTCTATTATCTTGATCACTTGTGTATGTCTGTATATGTGTGCATCTGGCTCACTTGGATCATACTTACAGAAGTCTATTACTGTCCAGTGGTTCAAAATCTTCTGGCATGCATCTGCCTCAAAGTTTAAGACCTCTGTCTGTAGATCTGCTCCGATACTCTGACATGGTGGATCTACCCACGTAGGCTCTCCTACTACATAGTCGCCATTACATCCTACTGTCGCATCTGCTGGCCAGTTAATCGTCTCTGGATCAAACTTAGAATCAAATAACCAGATATCTCTCTCTTCATCATAAGTCACTTCTGTATCATATGGCTCGATTACAAACCACTGATCTCCACACAGGTCACTCTGTCTTCTATAGGCTCCAAAACCACAGTGTGGATCATACGCCGGTACATCTTTATCAAAATACTTTAGCCCTAACCCTGGTAGTATATTATTTGCTCTCTTTCGTCTTGGCTCTGTACTCTCCAGTATGTCTGCTAAGACTAAACTATCCAATATCAACTCGCCTGCACCACAAGTATTGTATGGGGATGACGGTAAACCAGTCAATTCAAAATCCCATATATCTTCTGTACACTTCAACACTAAGTCCGGTGGACATGTCAGTGACCCTTGTTCTACTTTGTTTTCTAATGTTACTGTAGACCATAGTTGATTACAGTTCCCATTCTTATCACATACTCTGATCTCGATATCTATCTCAGCACTTTCTGATCCTCCTAAATCATCACAGCAGAAACTTACGAAGTCACCCCACTCTGCATCATCTGCATCACATACTGGTGCTCTTCTGATCTCCATCTCTACATCTGTACAGCTATCGTAACTTCCGTTATCTATATCTGCTGTATGGATCTTTGCTGTCCCTTGTTGGCTCCCTGGCTCATTCGCACCTAGTCTTACTAGCTCTACAACTAGATTCTGAATCGTCACGGGTACTGGGGCTGTCTCATCACTTACTGTAATTGTCGTGAAGATCTCGCCCATGTTACCACAACAATCTGAAGCAACATATTGGAACTCTGTCGTTCCGATAGGAACATTATGGATAATAAATCCATCTTCTGCATTGCCTGTTACTTGTAAAGCGCCTTCTACAAATCCAATATCATAAGTCACATTGTTATCACAGTTGTCGCTGATCCCTGGTGCAGGTACATAGACATCTGCATTACATTCCCATGGATCTACACTTACTACCACTGGCTCTACACTGATACTTGGACTTAAGTCATCTACTACTTTTATGATCTGCTGGTACTCAGCAAACTGACTTCCACACCAATCTAAGATTGTCCATGTTCTTAAGGTCTTTGTGTTTCCTCCACAACCTGGTGCACAGGCTTCTATCGGTGTATCTGTATAATCTGTTATTATATTACATACATCTGAAGCTACCTGAGCATGTGGTACATTACTCACATCTACTACTCCGATGAATGTGCCACCGATTCTTGTTCCGTAGGTATGTCTTTCATTTAATCCTACTGAGTAGTAGTGTGGGTATGCTACCCACGTTCCTTCGTTGGCTTCTACTACACAATCTACATCTCCTTCATCTGGATCATCACCATCGTCATCTGTATCTTCATCTTCTGATACTATATTGTCATAGTATGCTTGGATAGATGCTGGATCTATCGCAACATTACAGTTCTGGATAACTACTGTTTGCTTTGGCATTAATAGCTGATCTTCTACTGTCTCATCTATTGTCGGTACACAGATATCTAGATCGTATGGATTACCATTACCATCATTTAGTGTAAAGGTCAAAATCTCATGTGGTGCTTCTGTAGCTGTAAATTCTCCAGCTTCATTGAATACTGTAAATGGTGTGAATCTGTAGAACTTCTGACATTCAAACGTTCCTACGCTTCCGTCTATTCTATCATAGTTCACCGTCCATGTTCTTGTCATCAACGTCCCTTCTGTACAGTCTCCGATAGAACTGAAGGCATCTCTATAACTTGCCGTTACTGGTACACCACAGTTGTCTGTCACAAAGTCATCTATAAAGTCTCCAGAATCTGATGGAATCAAATCATCTAGGATTCCTTCATCAAAACCATACATGTTCCTTTCTGGTATCCATGTACTGAATAATTTCTCTTCTGTACAGTTAAAGATACATGCTGGATCCGTTACTAATGGGTCTGTACAGTCTGTACAGTCGCTTAGCTGGGGATCTGACTTATCTTCGATAGTAAGAGTACCCCAACATTTTGAAGCATTACACAAATCTCCAACTTCATAAGTGAAAGTTTGGTTATGGCTTCCAATTATGCCAGAAACATCATTTAAGTCTAAAGGATTTCCTCCGTCATCGAAAACAACAAACGTATAACTACCTCCATTGGGTTCGCCTTCAAGCAAAGAGCTTGCATCTAAATCGATACTGCAATCGCCGTTTACTGAAACATTTACGTGATCATTACAGGCTAGAGATGTAAAAGCAGGTCCGTCGTCAGCCTTCAAGCCAAAATAAACGTCATCGAAATAGACAGCGCCACCAGCACCGCCTAACATAAGCATAATTACATTAGCTCTAACAGCTCCTGGAGGAGCCACAGCAGTGAGAGACATAGTATACCAGCTACCATTAGCGTAGGTATGATCGAACTCAGGTGTAGATACGATTTCGCACTGAGTATTGTCTGCCAACCAAAATTCAACTCTTAAAACCGCGGTCATTCCCGGTTGAAGTTGCTCTTGACGACATCCACCTGCCCAGTTACTTGGAGACATCATTCTTACTGATGCACAATAAGTACTCCCTGCATCAACTAGAGGCCAGTTGGTAGGGCCTCCGTTATTTTCGATTTCGTTAGCCAGGAAGGTTCCTCCTCCTGCCCACATTTTCAAATAATTACTACTTAGATAACCAGATGGGGTTGTAGCACCACATGGATCAAAAGCATCCGTATTATCTCTAATAACACCTGCATTGAATGTAGACCATCCATCACGGATAATAAATCCGCAAGGTGCTAAAAAAGGATCTCCTTGGTTTGGCTGACCACAACCAGAATACAACCACCCATCAACGCCTCCACTTTCGAAGCCAGGGTTAATAATCATATTCGGCCCACATTCACCTGTAGCATTACAGCTATTGGGAACAAATCCAGCACATTGAGAAAAGATAGTTGGTGCCGAGACTAACACCACTAGAAAAACGCCAAACATTTTGGCGATGAGATTGAGTTTATTTATCATTTCAGTTCAATTAATTGCGTATTTAAACAATCAATCTATCTAAAAAACACAAACTTGATCCAAAACAAATTCAGCATCTTGAGAGATAACCACATGATTATCAGATGCTTAAGAGAAGTGAGATCGAGTTTTAAATGTTCCTTAGAACGATTTCGTCTTAGCAAATATAGGAAGAATACGGAGTTTCACTAAATAAGCAAGACTTTTTTTGGTTAACTGGAAATTTGCATGCCCTATCCTAAGTCAATATTCAAGATATCTTTGCTAAGAATTTCAAACTGACTAGCAAATGAAAAATGACATTATCGCCGCTATCTCTACACCTATAGGTCTGGGAGGAATAGGCGTAATTAGGTTATCAGGTGATGGATGCATAGAATTAGTGCATGAAAAATTTAGCAATAAAAAAATCCTGACAGCGAATGGATACACTATTCACCATGGATATTTCCATTCTATTCAGAATGAGATCCTCGATGAGTGCTTAATTTCAATATTCAGACAACCCCATAGCTATACAAAAGAAGATGTCATTGAAATTTCTTGTCATGGGTCTCCTTTTATACTCAGCGAAATTCTAAAAACCTTGATAGCATCAGGAGCTCGACAAGCTAATGGTGGAGAATTTACTCTAAGAGCCTTTCTAAATGGTCAACTGAATTTATCTCAAGCTGAAGCTGTAGGTGATTTAATTAAAGCAGAAAGCTTTTATTCTCACAAATTGGCTTTGGACCAACTCAGAGGGGGTTATTCTAAAGACCTGATAGAACTTAGAACCAAGCTCATAGAATTTGCTAGTCTTATTGAATTGGAACTAGACTTTGGAGAAGAAGATGTTGAGTTCGCAGATAGGGAAGATATTCTTGCAACCATAAAACAACTTTCTTCAAAACTAATAGAGTTGATCAATTCATTTGATCTAGGAAACTCCCTCAAGCAAGGAATAAAAGTTGTCATAGCAGGAAACCCCAATGCAGGCAAGTCTACTCTACTTAATGGTCTACTTAATGCCGACAGGGCGATTATTTCCTCTACCCCGGGAACGACAAGAGATACAATAGATGACTACCTTATTATAGATGGTATAAAATTTCTTCTAACTGACACCGCTGGAATTAGAACATCCTCAGATGAAATAGAGGAGCAAGGCATCAAAAAAACTTTCACAAAAATAGAGCACGCAGATATCATCCTATACGTAGTAGATATTACAGCTATGTCTGCATCTGATACAATAGAAGAATTAAAGTCAATCAACTCCACTGATAAACAACTGATCGTAATTCTCAATAAAATGGACTTGTATCCAAATATGGATATCCAAACTTATAAGAATAGTCTAATTAATATAGCCACAACAGTAATCCCTATATCTGCCATAAACAAGATGAACTTAACTGTGATTACTGAAACGCTGGTGCATCAAGTCAAATCGCAGAAAGCAGTTGATAAATCTATCGTTACCAACATTAGACATTATGAGAGTCTGACCAATGCGTTCGAAGCTCTATCAAAAGTAGTAGAAGGAATTAATCACAAATTAAGTGGTGATCTATTGGCCATAGATATCAGGCAAGTCCTACATCATATAGGGATGATAACTGGCGAGATCCATACTGACGATCTATTAGAGAGTATCTTTTCTAGCTTCTGTATCGGAAAATAAAATTGTCAAAGAAAATGTTAATGATCGGTCTCGACATCAGGAAATTGGTGTAGACTGAATATCTTATTCTAGCTTTTAATTTAAGAATCAAATAAACTCAATCAATGAGAAACATCATTCCTATTCTTGGGGCAATGCTTTTATGCTGTCTCACTACTAGCCTATGTGCTCAGAAAAAGTCCCTGCCAGAAGGGATCAAAAAAAATGCCTCTGTAGAGGGCATCACTGAATATCAATTAGACAATGGCCTTAAGGTTTTACTTTTTCCTGATCAATCCAAACCCACAATTACTGTAAACATAACCTACATGGTAGGTTCTAGGCATGAAGGTTATGGAGAGACTGGGATGGCGCATCTACTAGAACATCTTGTTTTCAAAGGCACTCCGAATCATCCTAATATCCCTCAAGAACTTACTGAACATGGTGCCAGGCCTAATGGTACTACCTGGTACGATAGAACTAATTATTTTGAAACCTTCACAGCAAATGAGGAAAATCTTAATTGGGCCTTGGACTTAGAGTCAGACAGAATGATTAATTCATTCATCGCCAAGGAAGATCTGGATAGTGAAATGACCGTAGTCCGAAATGAATATGAAAGAGGTGAAAATTACCCTTCCAGCGTATTGATGAAAAGAGTAATGTCTGCAGCCTTTCAATGGCACAATTATGGAAAAACAACAATTGGTGCTAGATCTGATTTGGAAAATGTCCCTATTGATAGGTTAAAAGACTTCTACAGAAAATACTATCAACCTGACAATGCAATTCTCACAGTAGCTGGAAAGATAGATCCTAATGAAACACTGAAACTTATCAATAAATATTTTGGCAAGATCCCTAGACCGGAGAGAAAATTAATTCCGACATATACTAAAGAACCGACACAAGATGGGGAAAAACTAGTAACACTAAAAAGAGTAGGAGATGTACAATCTGTAGCTATGATATATCATACACCTCCAGGGTCTCATTCTGAATATCCCGCAGTAGCCGTAATAGAAGAGCTTCTTACCGGCGAACCAAGTGGAAGATTGTATAAGTCTTTAGTAGAAACGAAATTAGCTTCTAGTGAATGGGGTTTTGCTCCGGGACTCAAGGAAGGTGGATTCATTTATCTCAATGCAGATGTGAGATTGGAAAATGACATTTATGCTGCTAAAGAAAAAATGATGTCTACCCTAGATGACTTAGTTAACAATCCTCCAACTCAAGAGGAAGTAGATAGAGCGAAGTCGAGAATACTTAAGAATTGGGAAGTGGCATATAATAGTTCAGATAGAGTGGGGCTAAGAATCAGTGAATCAATTGCAGCAGGCGATTGGAGGTTATTTTTCCTATTCAGGGACCGAGTAGAGCAGATCACAACTGAAGATGTAATAAAGGTTGCAAAGAAATACTTCATCCCTTCTAATAGAACTGTAGGACTGTTCCTGCCTGACAAGGATCCACAAAGAGCAGAAATTCCCAATGCTCCAGATGTTGCCAAGCTAGTAGCAACATATAAAGGAAAAGAAGCCATAAGCGCGGGTGAAGAATTCGACCCATCTCCCTCGAACATAGACTCAAGGACGACGATAGGCAAGCTATCTAACGGTATGGAATATGCTCTGCTCAGCAAAGAAAACAGAGGAGATGCAGTCACCGCCAATATCAGAATAAGGTATGGGACACCTACCTCCTTAATGGGTCAATCCAGCGCGGCAACATTCACCTCTAAGATGCTAGATAAGGGTACTGCTAATCTCTCTAGACAAGAAATTCAGGACAGGCTAGATAAGTACAAGGCACAGTTAAGAATATTCGGAGGACTAAACGGAACGACCGTCAATGTAGAAACTACTCACGAACATCTCTCTGATGTAATTACCCTTATAGGTGAGATGCTTCTGAGTCCAAGTCTTGATGCAGAAGAATTTGAAAAAGCAAAAGAGGAAGAACTATCCTACATGGAAGAGGATCTGTCAGATCCAAGAGCACGAGCAAGCAACATGTTCGGAAAGCTACTAAATCCATATCCCAAAAATGATGTCAGATACGAAAGGTCGTTAGAGGAAGAAATAGCAGATACAAAGGCACTCACATTAGAGGATATAAAGAGATTTCATGCTGAATTCTACGGAGGTGAGCATACTACACTTTCAATAGTTGGTGACTTTGATCAGGACATCATACTGAAAGAAGTAGAAAAGAAGTTTTCTAACTGGAAGAGTAATAAAAAACATGAACGAATTACTGATCCATTTCTGGAATTAAAACCTTCTGACAAAGTGATAGAAACTCCAGATAAATCCAACTCCATGTTTTATGCGGGAATGCCGGTAAAGGTCAACGATAGTCATGAAGATTATGCCGCGATGGTCATAGGCAACTACATCTTAGGTGGTGGTTTTCTTAACTCTAGGTTAGCTACAAGGATCAGACAAGAAGAAGGTTTGTCCTATGGAGTGGGTTCATGGTTTAGAGGATCTTCTCTTGATGATGGAGGAAGCTTCGGTGCTTACGCCATATCTGCACCTGAAAATACGGAAAAAGTACAAGCAGCTTTTAAAGAAGAAATAGACAAGGTTGTGAATAATGGGTTTACACAGGAAGAACTTGATTCGGCTAGAAAAGGATGGCTACAAGCGCAAAATGTCAATAGGTCCCAAGACCGAAGACTGACTGGGAAACTTAATAATAACCTTCGTACTGATAGAAAAATGCAGTGGGAAGCAAACCTGGAAGAAAAAATCGCTAAGTTGACTCTAGAACAAGTCAATGCTGCAATAAAAAAACATATCGACCATAAAAAAATGATTTATGTAAAAGCAGGAGACTTTGCGAAGGTGGCAAAAGAATCAAAACCGTAAAACAAAACTTCAGGCTGGGCTTTGATAAAAAGGGTCCAGCCATTTTTTTTGGTGCCTTACTCTGAACTAGTCTCAGAAAGCCTCAGGCACTCTTCTGCTAATTCATACATCTCTCTAGAATAAGCCACTCCAGCTTTGCGTAATATTACTTTGCCTGACCTATCAAGGAACAATAAAGTAGGATAGCCCTGTACGGCATATAGCTCAGCTATGATAGGCCCAGAATCCTTTTCTGCATTGACCTTATATGACACGAATCTTTCGTTATAGAATTCAGCCAGTCTCTTGTCTGTAAAGACTTCCTCATCCATAATCTTACAAGGCATACACCAATCCGTGTATATATCCATAAAGATTAGTTTCTCTCCCCTTTCCGCTACTTCTATGACTTCAGATATTTTTTCTGCTTCCATGAAGTCAAAAGCATATGGGTTACTGTTATGACTTGTTGACTTTTGTGTCCCCTTACATGAAAGGAATAAAGTGAAAAGAAATAATATGGAAAAACATCTTTTAGTCATGAGATGAGCTTGCTGAATTATTAAGAACCCAAAGGTGAATATAGTCTTCATGGAAAACAAGTCAAGAGGAAATAAAACCTACATGACATAAGGATCACAATCAGGAATGAAAGTGTTGTTCAAGACCAGAATGATAAAAAGCACTGCCTTCTTGGACTTGCATAAAAAAAGGGCCGCATAATAAATATGCGGCCCTTCTAAATATTAATAATATATCCTTACTTCAGAACAATCATTTTCATAGAAGCTGAATGGTTATCAGTATCTAATCTGTAATAAAGTACTCCTGAAGTACCTAGATCATCTCTGTTAATAATCACATTATTAAGACCTTGACTATATTTTCCAAAATGTTTCCAAATAATCTTTCCATCTATATCACTCACTGTAATAGTAGCGAAAGATGCTTCAGGTAGACTGAAAGAAATTTCAGTGTTCCCTCTAAATGGATTTGGTGTATTCTGGAATAAAGTAAATTCTTGTTCAGAATTATCTTGGCCGATTAATGTAATGGGGATGATTCTAAGATCATTTCCTGCATAAGCTTCAGCAGGAGTTGTGTCAGACGTTAATGCAACATTCTGACTTAATTTACCACTTTCAGTAGCTTTGAAATGAACAGTAAATAATTCATTTCCTTCTACGCTAGTAGCTGTATTCCATGAGAATGTCATTTGATTCTCTGAAATAAGCGCATAGTTAGCTTCTGAAACCTCTAGTCCATTTGAAGTTACATCTATAACTTCAAGACCTTCAGTATTCAAAGTAAATTGTAATCCAGCTAAATCTGTAGCTTGATCAAGACTGAACTGCATTGAAACATTGTCTCCTGCTGCATAGTCCGTATCTTGATACTTGATACCTAAAGTACCTGCAGATGATTTCGAAGTAGTAGTACTTTCGAAATTAGTTATCGCAGATGCATTGACATCCCCTATTTTGACTCCTACGAAGTCTTCCTTCATCATGTCAGATGATAGACCGAATATGCTTCTGATCTCATTTAATGGCCAAGGATACTGTTGATTCATAGGCTCAGAAGAGTTCACAAATCTCCAGCTTTCATTCTGAGGTAGCTCAGTGTAGATACCTAAGATTAATTTTCTAAGCTCTACTAAATCTATACCATTAACGACATTATCATTATTGATATCAGCTGCTATCATTTTGTACGGGCTAGTAATCAATTCTAGACCTAAAATGTGTCTTTGTATCACTACTAAATCGATAGTACTTACACCATTAAGGTAATCATCGTTTTTAGTATTTGATATCTCATAATCATTCTGAGCAGGTACAGTGTTGAATGAGAACATTCCTAAGTCATCAGTCATATCCATTGCTGGATACTGAGGTTGATTACTCATTAGTTCTACTTGTACATTCTCTACTTGACTACCTTCTTCTGTAGAAATATTACCAGAAATGTTTCTGCTTCCTACTGTTCCCTGACAAGTACCGTGATTGTCTACTAGTGTAAGGAAAACAGTACAGAAATCGCTGTTCCCATTAGAATCCCATACATATACGTTCAAGGTAACTATAGAACCTGCGGGATTGATAATATCATCACAGTCAAATTCCATTGCAGAACATCTTGCTAATTCATTGTATGACGCATCATCAGCTGGATCTGTCTCTGTAAATGTGAATCTTAATTGATCTTGTGGAGTACAGTTATCGAATGCACCCAAATCAAAATCACATGCCCAAAGCTCAACAGTACCAGCCTCTGTAAGAGACGTACTTAAATTAACACAGTATGGTGTAGGGGGAACGTTATCGGCTACAGTGAATGTATAGGTACAAGTAGTGTTGTTTCCACATCCGTCAGAAACTTTCCATACTACCCTATGCTCACCAGAGGCTCCTTCAGGCACAGTTATTTTTACTTCCTCACCAGAAGAACTGGCTGGAATATAAAAATCACCTGCAGGATCATTATAACTAGAATAAGTATGATCTATATTCCAGTCACTAAATAAATCTACCTGAACCTCCCAAGTCAATCTATTAGAAGCACATAGTCCTTCATCAGTTGCTGAGTTAGTTAACATAATAGGTCCTGTACATTCAGTGCCTACTAGCGTTGCCTGAACCGGTCCTGTAGGACAATCAATAACAGGTGCAGAATCATCAATGATCTTCACTACCTGCACATCAGACCAAATTCCTCCTGATGTAGGATCATTTGGATTATACTCACACCAGTTAATTACTGTCCAGTAATTTAGGATTTTGAAGCAAGCTCCATCTTGAAAATAGAAAGTATCTCTATCTACATTGTAAGCCATTTGATCACAAGGACCTGCTACCCATGTAGGTATATCATTTACAGATTCTGCGCAAGAGACTATAGAATCTTGTGGGAAGAAAACTTCAATATCAGATACCTGAGAACCCGCTTTGGTGATTCTCTGAAGGCAGTTCATAGCCTCGTTTCCTACTATATACCATTGTCTAGTAATTGTACCTGAACTACAGTTAGATAAGTCAGAATCTATGTCATCAAATGCAGTAGCCATAGTACCACAAGAGTTAAATGCTGTCGCTGTTCCTGTAGAACCAGTGTTAAATGGATCTCCATCACAGTCCACAGTGACATCACCAGGACATAAGATAGTAGGTCTAGACTTATCTTCTAATCTAACCCATGACCATACTTCACTGTAATTATCTTCAGCTGATCCGAATACGCCATCGCCATCACCATCATCCCATACTCTCATCCATACTTTGATCTGAGCATAGTCATTGATACCATCTCCATCAGCATCAATACCGAATTCCGCTAAATCATTACAGCAGAACTGAACGAAACGTCCATCATCAGTATCATCTTCGTCATCAAAAGTATGATCATCATCATTGTAAGTAAGATTTCCTGGAATACTACATGACTCAGAATCTCTTCTGATCTCTAGCTTCACATTACCACATCCATCAAATGAACCATTATCTATACTTTCAGCAAAGATCTTTGTAATTCCTGGTTCTGCAGTGTTGCCTGGATTAGGGATAAGAGATACAACTACATCTTGCTTTGTTATAGCTACTGGTGGAGTAGCATCTTTAATAGATACCGTTACACTTTCAGAAGTTATATTGTTACAGCAATCCCATGCGTTATAGAAAAACTCATGCTGTCCAACTGGTACATTTTGAGCAAAATATCTTTCGCTGTCACTATCGTAACCCATTGTTACTCCCGTAAGACCTACACCTGTACCTGTAGATCCTCCGTACAGATCAGTAGAACCTGATCCAGTAGAAACTACGTACTGCAATGCAGACGCTGGACTACAGTTGTCATTCAGATGACCTGGCTTAGGAAAATATACAGTAGCTGTACATCCCCACGGATCCACTGATGAAGTGAAATCAGATACTTCGATATCTGGTTTTTCTGTATCTACTGCTTTGATAACTTGAGTACAAATGAATGGTGCTGCTGTAGGAGAACACCAGTCGTATACCTTCCACTCTCTTATTACCTTGTTGTTTCCAGTACATTCAGGACTAGAATCACAGATAGCAAGATCGATATCAGTGTATGTTGTAAATAAGTTACATGCACTTCCATCAAGAATAGTAGCACCTAATAGAGTGCCGCCATCATATGACACCAAATATGGGTAAGCATGTCTGGTTGCATAAAAGTGGTTGTTCAAAAGATAAACCTCGCTTGCAGGTTCTGAAACAGGTGGAACTTCCGCTCTGTATCTTTTGTAATACTCTTCATAGATATCCGCTGGATCTGTTCCATCTCCGCAATCTAAAAAGACTTCATTTACTGGGCATTCAATGCCTACGTTGTCATCAGGAAGATCTGTAAGATTTCCTGCTGCGTCATATGCAAACTCATACGCTTCTGATTCGAAGTATTGCTTACATGTAGACACATTACCTTTAACATCGACAAAAGTCCACGTTCTGGTAAGAAAAGTTTTCTCTCCGCAACCACCACCTGAGATGAGGTCTTGGTGAGAGAAATGAGAAATACCATCACAGTCAGTTGCTGTAGGTGGTATCGCAGAATCAACATCGATTCCTGTACAAATAGCTGGAAGTACACAAGGACTTACTGGATTGTCACAAGAACAATCAATTTGAGGTCCAAGCTTGTCTTCTGCTAGGATATTACCCCAACAGCTATTATTTCCGTTTGTTACAGTAACGGAATAATTTCCTGGGTTGAATACCTCAGCATAACATATTCCAGCACCAGCATTCGATGCAGAATTATGTCCCTGTCCAGCAATAAAAATTTCATAGTCGCAGTTTCCTCCGACCATACCCTGCAAAATCATGCCTGGGGTAATTTGGGAGCCAAGATCACAGTCTTCCCCTAAGGACACGTTAATCTGGCCATCACATACAAGTGTCTGTGAATTAAGTTGGTTTCCTAGATTTAGGATAAGTAAAGAACAACATATTATCCACCTGGACAACATGTTGACTTTACCCATTAAATCGGTAATCACCATGGGATAAAGTTTTGGTTATAAAATGAGTAATGAGGTCCACGCCTAATAGCGCAGACAGTGTTCAGATAAATTAGAGGGGGAATACAAGAAGCGGGAAAGAATCTTGTGCTACAAATGTAATTCTCTTTACAAGTTTCGAGCTTCTACAATTAGGTAAATAATGAAATTTTATTTTACTAATAATTCGTTTTTATAATATGTAGGATGGCTAAGAATCATAGCAGGAGACTACAGATAGTTGTCTACAATATTCTGAGCCACCCCAGAACCAGTAGCCACCCCCATTCCGCCTAATCTTACTGCGACAAAAACATTCTCCCCTACTTGCTTGATTATCGGCCTTTTAGAGTTACCCACAGCAATAATTCCACTCCAAGAATGCTCTATAATAGGATCTATTATATTAAGTCCATCCCGCAAAAACTCTTTGAGATAACTAACAATTGCTGGATTTATCCCAAGCTGATCGGTTGTAGTTTGTTCACTATCCACAAGGTTCCTAGCACCTCCTATCAGAACTCTATCTCCTACATTTCTAAAGTAAACGTATCCCTTATCGTAATGAAAGGTGCCTTTTAGATGTAATGAAGGAATAGGCTTAGTAATAAAAACTTGATTCCTTGCTGGCGTAATATCAAGATGCTTAATAAGATGTTGTGTGAAAGCATTGGTTGTCAATATTAATTTATGGCACTTACACCTTAGCTCTTCTGTACCTAATGCTAACTCGACAACTCCATTACTTACAGAATAAGACTTAAGCTCTTGGCTATAGTGGATGAGTATCCCTTGTGCCCTAACTTTATTACTAAGCAACTGAACTAACTTTACTGGATTGAGCTGTCCTTCATGCTTATTATAGATGACCTTGTGATATAAATTGCCGCGTAAATCGACTTGCTCTGTCTCAAGAGTATTATAAACCCCTGTCACTTCACACAGTAGCTCATTAACCTCAGGAAGTCGATCTGCACAATACTCAAATTGTTTTTTATCTCTATACACTTCGTAACCGCCATTGGAGTGATAGGAGATGGCATCAAGATCAATCATACTTTTGAGCAGCTGTAGGCCCTTATATCTCATCCTAACAGTCTCCTTGACCTCGCCTATAGCTATGGTCTTAAGATCATCAAGGATTTCTCCGGCGGTACCATAGCAAGCAAAACCTGCGTTTTTTGTACTTGCACCAGAAGGAAGAGCGCCTCTCTCTAGTATTGCTATAGATTTAGAGGGATATTTCTGATTGAGGAACAAGGCTGTACTTAGTCCCACTATTCCTGCACCGATTATGCAGTAATCTACCTCAGGAAGCCAATAGTTTTTCTCCCAATAACTGTACATAATTAGGTTTTGATGACATCATCTCAAAGTATACATTTGTATCTGAAATCAGAAAGATGTTACAAAGAATACAATCCATATTCCTCTTACTAGCAGGATCTAGTTTATTCGGCCTATTTGCACTGCCCTTTGGGACTAGTAATACCCAATTTGGTGTCATCTATGATAACAAATCGCTGGATCTGCATGATCATACTGCCCTTCTTGCGGGTACGGTGCTGGCTGGAGCTATAGCAATCTTGGCTATTTTTCTTTTCAACAACAGAAATCTGCAAGCTAAACTTGCTTCACTAACAGCTATTCTTTGCATAGGGCTTGCGGGATTTGCTTATTGGATGTATAATTCCTCAATTCCTGCAGATAGTAGCAATACAACCCAATTAGGTTTTGGTTTCGCACTTCCGATCTTAGCTCTAATACTCTCTGTACTAGCTACAATCTTCATCAAAAAGGATACAAAGCTCGTACGATCTATGGATAGACTTAGATAGTAGGGCTATCTAATAAGTTATTTTTTTTTGAGTTATCGAGATAGAATCAGTCATGAAACTAATATATCTGTGTGATTAACATCCCAGACCTAATTTCACTAAGTCCTTATCTCTCACACCTTCATTGAAATAAATAATAGGAAGGTCATAAAATGCTAAAGAGCTATGACATTATAGATTCTCGGCCTCGCATTTAGAGATCTATAAGTATGTATTCAGATCATAAGCAGATCACCTAAAGGAACGAAAGTCCTTTTCTTGATCTGAATGTCTCAGAGGAAAATAGTGCTTGCTAGACGAGCATAAAAAAAGGACCAACTCGATGAGTCAGCCCTTTTTTATGCTTTCTTTATTAGAATCAATCTGGTCTCTTCTTCGCTGAATAGTTTACTTTCAGCTGACCTGATTTTCTTAATTTCTGTTTTACATCAGTTACGATACCCATGGTAACGTCCCCATCTACTTTAAGAGAAGTATTAATTCCAGGTCTCTGATTCTCAGGCACTGTACTTCTATGCTTCTCCAAAAAAAGTGGAATATCGCTAATAGAAGCAAACTTATCTCCTAACTGAATCTGAGGCTTAGTACCATATTGTGCATGGTACTGCTTCATAGGCTTTCCTATTTTAATATAGTTAACCAATGATTTCCTCTCTAATTTCGTAAGCTCTGTTGCATACGGCATATTCTGAGCTACTTTTACTTCAGCATCTCTTAGAACGGTTACAACCATAAAAAAGAAGAGAAGCATGAATATGATATCTGGCAATGAAGCTGTAGATACCTCAGGAGTCGAACTTCCTCTTTTCTTTTGAAATTTACCCATTTGACAACTTAGTTTTCTTCTCCAAAATTTGTTGGTTCAGCTTCTGAAATAACGAGTGGTATTTCAGATCTAATTTCTTTTTGCAATGCCTTAGGCAGATAAACAAAGCTTTTGCCGTGCTTTCTATTGGCCATTTCCTCTCTTAATTCATTATAAGCAGCTTTGAGCTCATTATAGACTTCTAAATAAGTCTTGTAATTCGTTCCTCTGTCATTTTTAATAGAGATGATGGCCTTTCTAGGATTCTCAGCCATATCGTCTCTACGATTAGGATTCATGATGAACTCCTTAGCATTCTCTCTTAGAGTTTTTACACTTTGAGGCTCTCCTCTCACTAATAACTGATTATCAGCATTAACTAGAACTGAATATACATTCCTAGTTTTCATATCTATAGTCTCAGGTTCTTCCTCAGACCATGGCGGCAATTTTACAAGAACTCCCTTGTCTACATCAATAGTTGTAGTTACTAGGAAGAATATCAATAGCAAGAAGGCTATATCAGCCATTGAACCGGCATTGACCTCTGGTGCTTTTCTGGTTTTCTTTTTTGCCATGGATAATTACTTAAATAAGTTTCTTATTTCCATTAGTACAGCTGCTATTGCTGCAAAGGCAATACTATAGACAACTGTTTTCACTCCACCTGTAATCAATCGAGATACATTGTCACTGACATTGAACTTCTCAGTTAACATAGCCAATCTACCTGTAGATTCAGGTGTAGCTGTAGAGTACAGAATGAAGAACAAAATTGCAACTCCTAAGAAGCCCAATAAGAACTTCATCGATCCTTTTGGATCAGATATTAATCCTATAAGTCCAAATAGTATGGCCGCTATAAGCGCTACCGCTACTAGGATAATAAGTACTGATATTGCAGGATTGAAAAAATCAAAAGTTGCTTCAGGGTTATCTTTCATTATGGCATTAAGGTCATCTGACATGCTATACTTGTCATTAACGCCTGAGATAATTGATCCCAATGCCACTATCACACTTAATAAGCCAATACCTATGGCTATTAACTGACCTTTGGTTGTTAGTAATTTATACATATTATTATGTGATACGTGGTTTACTTAAATAAGCCATTTCTAGCCATTACATCTACTAGTCCTATAGAAGATTCTTCCATTTTATTGACAATACCATCAATCTTAGATACGATATAATTGTAGAAAATCTGTAAGATAATAGCCGCGATAAGACCAAATACTGTGGTCAATAAGGCTACCTTGATACCTCCGGCTACAACAGATGGAGATAAATCTCCTACCGCTTCAATTCTGTCAAAGGCCTGAATCATACCGATTACTGTACCCATGAAACCAAGCATCGGAGCAATAGCTATAAATAGAGATATCCAAACTAATCCTTTTTCTAGGAGTCCCATCTGGACAGAACCATAAGAAACTATGGCTTTTTCTACTGCTTCTGGGCCATTGTGAGCATTTCGTAATCCTTCGTAAAGGACACTTGCCGTAGGACCTGATGTAGATCTAGCGACCTCTTTTGCTCCTTCTAAATCACCTTCAGCTAATCTTGAATCTATGTTACTCAATAACTTAGAAGTATTAGTTGTTGCAATATTAAGTGTGATTATTCTTTCTATACAGAATGCTAGTCCTAGAATCAAAGTAACTAAAACGAGACTCATGAATTTCCAGTCTCCTTCAATAAACTTTTCCTTTAAGACCTGAAATACTCCACCACCTTCGCTAGCAGCTTCTTGTGCAGCAAGGTCTGTAACCCCAAAAACACAAATTCCTATAAGTATTAAACAACTAAGAGTGATCTTTCGCATGATAAGTTCTTTTCTTTAAAAATGTAAGTCGGTTATTTAACTAATATAAAAACCCTAAAATAGAAATATTTGTTAGCATGTAACAATAACCTATCATTAATTTATATGGCTACTGAAGACATTGTCGCTCAAAAATTTGGTCTCACTTTTTAGATGAGTACAGACAGCTTTTTGGTGCAAAATCATATTATTAATAAACCTTATTCATATAGCTTTGAATACTAAAGTCTAAGGGATAAGATTTAGCGAGCCATTAATTTTCTGGTCAATATTGTGAAGCTTCATTCATCTAGCAAACAACTTAAAGTCCACTTAATTTCTTCGGTCTAAAAAAACTATGTTTACTTCATAGTGGACATTTCATGCAGAAGGCAATGAAAGCGGAGAATGAGGGATTCGAACCCCCGATACCCTTTTGAGGTATATACGCTTTCCAAGCGTACGCCTTAAGCCACTCGGCCAATTCTCCTATTAGGGCTGCTAAAATAACTTATTCTCTTTCTAAACTGAAAAGAGTCTTTTGGCATTCGCAGTAGTAATAGATTGTACTTCCTCAAGAGAGATATTCTTGACTTCAGCAATCTTGGCTGCCACAAGTGGTATAAAGGAGGATTCATTCCGTTTGCCTCTGTTAGGGGTAGGTGCTAGAAACGGTGCATCTGTCTCTAACATCATATGATCCATCGAGATAGATGAGATAACTTCTTCCAACTGAGCTTTCTTAAAAGTGATGACACCTCCCATACCCATCATGAACCCGACACCTTGGATTCTCTTTGCTTGACTTACAGTCCCATTAAAGCAATGAAAGACTCCTTTTAGATTTTCGTGATGATGTTTTTCTATGAGTTCGATTGTCAGATCTAGTGAATCTCTGGAATGTATAACTATAGGCAACTTATATTGGATACTCCAGCTGATCTGCTGGACAAATGATTCTATTTGCTGCTCTTTGAATGTAGTATCCCAGTAAAGGTCTATTCCTGTCTCCCCTATCCCATAGTACTTTCGCTTACCTAATTGTTCCTCTACATGTCGTAATTCATCTTTGTAATTTTCCTTGACAGAGCAGGGATGAAGACCTATCATGGGATAGCAGATTTTTGGATAAGAGCTAGCCAAGTCATTCATCGCTTCCGTAGTACTGCTGTCTATATTTGGCATCATTATTTTACCAACTTCTGACTGTACAGCACGTTGGATTACTTCATTAATATCTTCGTCAAATTGATCTAAATACAAATGAGCATGAGAGTCTATATACATGTATTTCTATTATTCTGATAGTATCTTTGAATATGTCTAAGTCTAAAACTAAATTTTATGTAGTATGGGTAGGCGTTAATCCAGGTGTCTATGATAGCTGGGCTGATTGCCAAAAGCAAATTAAAGGTTTTCCTAATGCTAAATACAAATCTTTTAAGACTAAAGAGGCTGCTCAAGCTGCATTCAAAGATTCAGCCATGGATCATATATTTAAAAAGCAATCAAAAAAAACTGCAAAGCCGCAATACCATAACTTCCTAGAAGAAATAGTCCATAACAGTATCTCTGTAGATGCTGCTTGTAGTAATAATCCTGGCATCATGGAATACAGAGGTGTCATAACTACTACTGGCGAGGAACTCTTCCGAATGGGGCCATTCCAAGAAGGAACAAATAATGTAGGAGAATTTTTGGCGCTGGTCCAAGCACTTGCGTATTTGAAAAAAATCGGTAAAGAAAATATCAATATCTATTCTGACAGCCGGACGGCGATAGCATGGGTGAGAAATAAGAAAACAAAAACTACTCTCAAACAGACCCCTGCCAACAAAGACATTTTTACTCTCTTACAAAAAGCCAGTAACTGGTTATTACAAAATGAAGTCAAAACTAAAATCCTAAAATGGGATACTGAAAAATGGGGAGAGATTCCTGCTGACTTCGGTAGAAAATAATTATTTAGAAAAAAACCTCATTCTATACTCCGTGCTCACTTTACCCTTTTTTATGGATTCTAACTTTCGCTTAATGAGCCTCTTTCTTAATGGCTGAAGTTGCTCAGTAAATAATTTACCTTCTAGGTGATCATACTCATGCTGAATCACCCTTGCATTGATCCCATCAAAAGAGCTAGTATGTTCTTTAAAATTTTGATCTAGATATTTGATAGTTATTCTAGGAGGTCTACTTACATCCCCTCTGATATCTGGTATACTCAAGCAACCTTCTTCATAGGATGCTTCAGTACCCTCTTCACTTATCATCTCTGGATTGATGAATACTTCCTTTAGGCCTTTTAGGTCCTTTTCTTCATCTTCTAACTGGGTCGTGTCTGCAACAAAAATTCGGATGGACTTCCCAATCTGAGGTGCGGCTATTCCTATACCTTTAGCATTGTACATGGTCTCCCACATGTTCTCAATAAGAACTTCTAGACCTTCATAGCTTTGGTCGATTGGGGTAGCTACTTTTTTTAGAACAGGGAACCCATAAGCATAGATAGGCAGTATCATATGTGCTTCAAATATCTTTGTAAAATAATAACTGCAGAAATCTTATCCAGTCTACTTTTATCTTGTCTCTGTTTTTTTGTCAAACCACTATTAAGAATGATTTCTTTGGCTTGCTGACTAGAGAAGTTTTCGTTTTGAAAATCAATCTTCATGTCTGGATATATTTTCTCAATCTTTTCGGCGAAGGTATTAATTATAGGCACCAAATAAGTAGGACTACCATTCATATTTGAAGGCATGCCTAATACTAGTTTTTCGACTTCTTCTTCTTGAAAATAGATTTTGAGATAAGATAGTAAAGAACTGGTCTTGACAGTCTTTAGTGGTGATACTATAAGCTGAAGGGGATCTGTTACTGCCAGCCCGCATTTTTTTATACCGTAATCGATTGATAGTATTCTTGCCACAAGAGAGAAATGAAATTTAGGGCAAATTAGTTCAGTAAATTATATTCAAATATACGAGCCTAAGTTTATGATAACAGAAGAAGAGTGACTCTGACTGCTAGAAATAAAAAAGACCCCCTCCAACTACTTGGAGAGGGGCCCCATCCCAAAAACAGTAAATCTTATATATCTTTAGTCTATCAATACCATCTTGATAGTCTGGTTTGCTTTGTTAGTTTGTACAGATAGGTAGTATATTCCAGCTGCACCTAATTGTTTTTCAGAAACAACTAAATTGTGAGAACCTTTATTTAATTCTCTTTCTACTACAGAAACAATCTTACCATGCACATCAGTAATTGTTATATTTACTGTAGATGCATCATCTAGTTGTACGAGTACAGAAGTAGATTCATTGAACGGATTAGGAGTATTCTGAGTCACGCTTAATGCACTACTTTGGTTATTCTCCATTATAGGAGTTAATATGTCTTTATCAATTGAATAGATTTCAGACTTGATTCTTCTATCAGAGATAGTAATAGGAGAAGTGCTTAACTCTTGATTCTTAATGATTGCCACAACTTCGAACAATCTATCTCCTGCTATTGCACTTTCATTGCCATAACTGATTACGATAGAATTGTCTTCGTTTACTACATAATTACTTTGGTCGAAATTCGCTTGTGTGCTAGTCACCTCTAAAATTTCTAAATCCTTAGAAACTTCTAGTCCAAGCTGATATCCTAGAATGTCATTACCCTGATTAAGAGCTACTGGCACAGTTATCATTTCTCCTGCTGAACCAGTAACATCACCTACTATAACTGTAGTGTTGTTTGTGCTTGATACTCTCTTACCTGCTTCGATTTCTACTATTGCTGAATTATTAACATCTCCAACTTTGACAGCTACGAAGTCAACATTCATATCAGCGTTAAGGCTTTGGATTTCATAGTCTTCAGTAAAACTTTCTCCTAGTGGATTCTCCACATTATTGAAAGCATAACCTTTATCTACAAATCTCCAAGAGTCATTAGCTGGTAGCTCAGTATAGAGACCTAGTATCAGCTTTCTCAGCTCTACTAAATCCACACCATTAATAGTTTTATTATTATCTATATCTGCAGCTATCTGCTTATATGGCGAATCGAGTAATTCTAATCCTAGGATGTGTCTCTGGATAGATATTAAATCTAACGTTGATACACCATTGAGCACATCATGGTTGCTATATGGATTGATAACATAATCACCTCCTGGTGCCATATTAGGAAATGCATATTCGCCGCTATCATTAGTCATAGCCTCCATCGGGCTTCCTTCTAGAACTACCTCGATATTCTCAACTGTTTTGCTTTCCTCTGTTGTAATCTGGCCATCAACATTCACCATTCTCTGACCCTGACATGCATTCATGTTATCTTGAATGTCTACAAAAGTTGTGCAATAAGTTTGTACCTGTTCCCCAGTAGGAGTCGTAACAGTAGCCCATATTTCTACTATCTGATTACCTCTTGTAAGGCAATCAAACGTTTTGTTTGTATCTGTTACATCAGCTGAGAATGATAACTGTACTGGATATCCACATGGATGATAACTTCCAGCATCAAAATCAGATGCCCACAATTCTATCATTCCAAAATCGATAATACCATCTTCTTCTTCATCTATTGGCATTAGTTCTACTGCAAGACCGTTGATACAATATGCAGTTGCTGCTTTACAATTTGTTACAGTAAATGGCTGATCCGAGGTTGCAGCATTACCACAACCATCAAAAAATGTCCACCTGATTATATGACTTCCTAATGGATACTTACCACTTGCTACTACATGATCACCAGTACCAGTTACTGTTGAATCAGGCGTTGCAGATAAATTAGGGGCAGAATCAATAGATCCTAAGAATACACTATATGACCATTTCAGATTAGCAGCTTCTGTACAATCATCTTCTCCCCATACTTCTAGCTCTACATCTGCTTGTGAACAACTAGCATCATAGCTACAAATATTTACAGCCTTATCTCCAGATATAACTGGTCTTATGCTGTTTGAAACTTTTATTACTTGATGACAGCTCCATGTTCTGTTAGAATTTGTAAGTGGATCTATCTGACACCAATCTATAATATCCCACGTTCTAATAATCTTGAAACAAGCGTCTCCATTGTTATTATTAAAGTTGAATAATCTATCATCAAAGTCAACTCCTATTCTATCACATACACCAGCTAGGTAGGTTGGAGTTCCCATAACTTCAGGTCCAAAATTACCAGGTATATCACAACCTGTGATAGTGGTATCCTGTACAGGACATATTATCTCATCTCCATCAAATGGATTGTTATTCTCGAATGTAATAATCTGCTTGCAATGACTTACTATCTGTGAATTAATATCATCAGTAGCATGCGCATTCCATAATCTTGTGATAGTACCAGAGCCACATTCGTCAAAGTCAATATCTACAGATGGGAATATATTAGAGCCGCAGCTCTCTCCTATCTCTAAGCTTCCGAATGCACTATCTAAATCATTTCTATCATATAAGTGATCACAATCAACGGTCATATTGCTCGGGCAAGTTAATCTTGGTGCAGACTTATCTTGTACAGTCAAGCTGACCATACAATCATTGAAGTTTCCATAAAAGTCTACCACTCTTAGAACTACCATATGCTCAGCTCCTGCATCTTCACAACAGAACTTAGCCCCACTAGAGAAGCCGCATCCTTCTGCGATTTCGAGTACATATCTTTGTTCACTGCTACAAGGTGCATCGTTCCATTGATTGTTTGGAGTAACCATGACACAGTCTTCACCTATACCTAATGATGGTTGATCAGTAGCCCAATTAGTATATTCTAGTGCGGTGTGATCTTCATTCAAGAAAGCATCGCCCTGTCTTTTTATTCCTATCCAGAACCTGTCACTCCATCTTTTCCTTACTTCCCCTGTCAACCAAGATTCTTCATCCTCGTCTTCAAATGTTACTAAACCACCTCCATATGAAGTTGCTCTATTTTTAGCTATCGATGCTGCTATCTTATAGTTAGATAAGTAATAATTAGAACCATTTCTATTGCCTAAATAAGTGAGGTCGCAAAACTCAGGTACTCGACATACGCATGTACCATTATCCATTCTTCTTACTAATGAGCAATGCATTTTACAATCATCATAAGATCCATCATCAAATGATTCTGATCTTACAGTTGCAGTTCCACCAGAAGTCAAACTTACAGTCGTATTCTGATCGCAAATAGCTATTGGCGGAGTATTGTCTACTATATTAAGTGCTATGTGACAAGTAGATGAGTTATAACAATCGTCATAAACTGTAAACAAAACCACATTAGTACCCATCGGTAAAGTTATCTTGCCTCCATCGTAATCATTGATATGACCTGTTGGGTATGTAACGTCGTACTTGATATCTTCAGAACAGTTATCAGTACCTTCTGGTAATGGTAAGCTGACCTCAGCGCCACAATTGAAATCACCATAAGTACCTCCCGGAGCAGCAATAAGAGTATTTGTCGTAAGTTCCAGTGTTGGCTGACATGTAACTTCTGGTCCCTCGTTATCTGTAATTTCTATTAACTGAGTATAATTACATGAATTCTCACCATCACAGTGCCATTCATTAATTAACCATCTTCTCATTATCTTTTGTGTACAACCAATCTTAGGTAATACTATGTCTTCAAAAGTTACAACTGTATTACAGTAGATGTCTGGATACGGATATAGCAAGACAGTATCAAATACACCTGGCTCAGGCTCTAAAGTATAGAATGGAACTCCAAACTCTGCCGGTGTTAATTCACCTTCGTCTATTCTTCCATTGCCATTTGCATCATAATCTGATACCACTGCACAACTAAGGGCTGTATTATCACTAATCAAAAGACTGTCAGGATAAGTTACTCTATCACAGCTGAATCTGTTTAGTCTTAATCTAACAGTACACTGATTAGTGGCGACGTTTCCTTTATTATCTACAGCAGAGTACGTCTGTACTATTTCTTTTATTATTCCTGGATCACAAGGCGTAGTAATATCTTCTGTTAGCAGCACAGCTGTCAGATCACCATCACAGTTATCTGTAAATGTAGGTCCAGAATATGTTGTCATATCTGGACAATCCATAGTGATGAAACCCATAGGACAGTCAGTAATCGCTGGTCCTAGCTTATCTTCTATAATTATATTACCCCAGCAAGAATTTCCACTCGTTGCATCAATAACCATTGCAGTTAAAGTCTGACCCATGTATTCAGAAGTTACTTCGTTCCCTCCAGGCATTGGACCATAATCATCCGATACAACAACTGATAAAGAACCACCCATGCAGGAGATACCATTATCGCTGAGTATCATGTTAGGTGTAATTATAGCATTACATGTGGAACTAAGGGATACCTGTGTGGTACCGTTGCAGGAAAGAGAACACTGACTGTATCCTGAGACCGCAGTTATAAGCATAACCGCTATAATCAGACACAATTCTACACTTTTCTCTTGGCAGAGATTCAAATACTTCATGAGATCCATTTTAAATTTTTTACTGTTTGGGGTAGTGACATTCTGCCACCCAGATAAAAATCAGTTTACTTTAATACGGATCTATTAGTATTCCTAGGTTGTTGAAAAGGGTCTCATCATCCTGAGAGAGATGCTAAGACTTAACAAATGTAGATTTTTTATAATATGTAGTTGTAACATATTAGTAGTATTTATCACATATAAATATTTTAATATTTAGTTCATCATATGTAAATAAAAAAAGCCCCCCTCCACAAGTGGAGAGAGGCCATCCCAAAAACCGATTTTATTCTAGTACTATTCGATTATAATCATCTTCTTAGTTGCAGTGAAGTCACCACTATCTAATTGATAGTAAAGAACACCACTAGCTCCTAAATCAGATTTACTCAATTCTATAGTGTTGTAACCTTTAGTGTAATTACCGTTAATAACAGTAATAACTTTTCCAGTCACATCATATACAGTCATTGTAGCATCAGCTGTCTCTGGCATTACGAATCCTATTTCAGTTGTTGTTCTGAATGGATTCGGCTCATTCTGATGTAGAGCGAACTCAGACGTACCATTTGCATTGTTTAATGCGATGTCTACGATTTCTAAGTTAGATCCTACATAAGCTTCAGCAGAAGTTATGCTACTGTTCAATCCTAGTATCTCAGAAAGACTTCCTGAAACATTTGACTTGAACGTCATAGTGAATAAGTTATCAGTAGTATTAACACCAGTTGTAGAATTCCAACTTGTAGTTAAAACATTATTGAATACTCCAAAGTTCGCTTCTGTTACATCTAGATCACCAGCTGTAACATTTACAAGCTGTAATCCTGGAGTTGACATTGTGAATTGGTATCCGTAAAGATCAGTAACATTTGCATTTACTTGAACCTCAACTTCTTGACCAGCTTCAACTTGTACATCAGCGAAATCAATGTTGATTACATTACCAGACTTCATCTCAGTAGTTCCTGTAGCTAAGTTAGCAATAGCACTATTGTTAACATCACCCACTTTCACACCTACAAAGTCCTCAGTCATCATATTAGAAGAAAGATCTTTAACTTCTATCTTCTCATTGAAGTTCCATGGATTATTGATATCCAATGTCTGAGTAGCATCTACAAATCTCCAGCTACCATTCTGAGGTAACTCAGTATAGATTCCTAAGATTAGTTTTCTAAGCTCTACAAGGTCTCTACCGTCTACTGCACCATCGCTATTAACGTCAGCTGCAATCATCTTGTAAGGACTGTCAAGTAATTCAAGACCTAAAATATGTCTCTGAATCTTAACAAGGTCAATTGTACTTACACCATTCAAGTAATCATTGTTCTTACTTGCAGATATCTCATAATCTTCACCTCTGTCATTTCCTGCGAACATGAAGTGACCGATATCGTCAGTCATTTCCATAAGCATAGATGTGTTAGGCATCTGCTCATTCATAACTTCAACATCTTCTACTGTCTCTCCTTCTTCTGTCTGAACCACACCTGCTATTGTACTACCTGTAGTAGGTATTCCACAAGCATTGTTGTTATCAGTCAATCTCAAGTTAACTAAGCAGAAATCTCTGTTACCACAACCATCCCATACATAGATAGGAAGAGTTAATAATGCAGGATTACCTCCAGCTAAATCTTCACAAGTGAATGTCATAGCTGCACTTCTGAACTCAGGTATAACTGTAGAAGCATCATCTGTGAACGTGAATAACAAGTTCTCATCATCTGTACAGTTATCGAAACTACCTCTATCGAAATCAATAGCCCATAGTTCAACCATTGCATCTTCAGGACTTCCACCTACAGGGATATCCATTAACGCAGTACTTAAGTTCACACAGTAAGGAGTTGGTGCCTTCTGATCTGTTATTGTGAAATAACTTGTTGTAGAAGAAATATTACCACAACCATCAAATGCAGTCCAGCTTACTTTGTGTCTAGTAGAACCATCACAATCTGCAGGATATGTTTCTGGAATGTTAATAGTGAACGTCTCACCTGGAGCTGTTCCATTACTATCAGCATTATCAAAGTTACATGTGCCACTTCCGACTCTTACATCAGGAATACCATTTCCGTTAGTATCTGTCCAACATGGTATTTGGTTACCATCATCAGGAGCAATGAATGAACTCCACTCCCAGTTAGGAGTACCGTCATCATAACTATCTACATATACTACCCACTTAATCCAGTCACTTGGACAATCAGAAGCATCATCATTACTTACTGCAGACATCTGAGCTGTACCTACACAGTTCAATGATGTAGGGAATCCACCTGATCCACCTCCACCTGGCTGAGCAGGGAATTCAGCATCTGTAGCTGTTACTGATGGAGCAACTTCGTCTCTTAACTTTCCTATTACAGTCCAGCACCACTTACCTGGGTTCTCTTCGTTTCCTTTCATGTCACCATTAGTTGGTACTCTTCCAGGTAAACTTGGATCATACTGACACCAGTCAATTACACAGTACTTGTTTATTACTTTAACACAAGCATCTCCTTCAAGATAGATTGTATCAGACTCTAAAGACCATCCAATTAAACCACAGCCTTCAGCAACCCATGTAGGCTCATCTTCTAACATTCCATCTACACAATCAAGCTCTACTTCAGAGAAGTCATCGAAATCATCGTTTTCAACATCCACAGCATCACCTTCATAAGGGAAAGTAACATTGTCATTTTCGATAGGTCTTCCATTATTCTGTAGTATGTAATCACCATTAGCATCAGTCAGGTAATAACTACCTGAGAAATACTCAGTTGTGCCTACACCTGGCTCATTAATTGTAATCTCTTGCTCACAAGTCATTTGAGTACCTGGTATAGTATATGTTCTTATAACAATACCATGGTGACAAGCTTTATTGAAATCTTCATCACATTCATCAGTATATTCAACATCAAGAGTCCCACAGTTAGATACTGCTGTCGCCGTTCCACCTAAGAAAGACTGAATAACTAACATTGAATTCTCATCTTGATCACATTCAATAGTTGCATCAGGAGGACAAGTTAAGATAGGAGCAACTTTTGCTTCTAATCTTACATTAGCCCATGTCACAGACAATCTATCTCCAAGAGAACTTCCTGGCCATCCGTCACCATCCGCATCATCCCATACAGCTATCTCTACAGGTATGATTACATAATCATTGATTCCATCACCATCTAAATCTCCACCATCAAATGAATCATTCAACAAGTCTGCACAACAGAACTTAACGAATTGACCACCATCTGGATCATTTCTATCATGATTTATTGGTGTCTGAACGTTATTTGGTAAATCATTGAAGTTTGCGAAGGTATTGTTACCTGGGTTTCCACAGTTCTCGCCATCCATTCTTCTAATGTATGTCTTAACTCTTCCACAATCTCCATCATGAGATCCGTTATCTATTTGGTCTACAAATACTTTTGCAGATCCCCCTTCTGGGTTAGATGGTGCATAAGTCATCCCTACAACAACATCTCTAATTACAACTGGAATAGGTGGTGTATTATCTACAACAGTTACTGTTAAAGTAGCCGTTCCTTCATTACCACAACAATCAACTGCTGTATAAGTATATGTGTGAACACCTCTTGGTGCGCCACTTACTTGCCATGCGCCATTTGAAAAACTAAGATTAGCTGGCCCACTAACTGTATAAGTAATATCATCAGAACAGTCATCTAATAAATGCTCAGGAGCAGGTATAGTGAAAGTTGCTTGACAACCCCAAGGGTCAGCACTCACAGTCATTTCATTAGTTGATTGAACACCAAATGCCGCTAATAAATCAACTTGAGGACCATTGTTATCCTTAGAATGTATAATCTGAGTATGAGTTATTGTACTCGCATCACACCAATCTAAAGCCGTCCATTCTCTGATGATCTTTTCATTTCCAGAACAATCACTACCACAAGCTGGTAATACGTGATCATTGTAGCTGAAGATAATATTACATGTGTTTTCCATGAATATCACAGCAGTCTCTTCTGGGTAAGTATCAGACTCACATCCTTCGTTAGTTACAGCGTAAGGGAAAGCCTTACTTCTTGCAAATCTCTTAAGATTAGCTCTGTAGATTGGGTAGTCAGCTGCATCCGGAGATGGAGGTGGTACACAAGCTTGATATTCAGCTAAGTAATACTTCATAATTCCTTCTGGTGAAGCATCTGCGCCACATGTCAGTTGGATACCTGAGTCGCCATCTGGATTGATAGAAGAACCATCTAAACAAGCTATAGTAGGTACATCAGTATCTGGCCAGAACCAATCAGTTCCTTCAGTATCAATACCAATAGACTCAACAGTTATCGTCTGAACACATTCTCCACTATTTCCTTTGTCATCTGTAGCAACCCATGTTCTTAGTATTTGCATACCATCACATCCGCTACCAGATACGTTATCAGTATATCTCACTGTTTCTTTTCCACAAGAAGCATCATAAACAAAAGTTTGATTTCTTGAGTTATCCTCGCAGTCTGTTATAGTAGGTAAGGTACCTGCTAGTAACGGAACTCCTGGACCATCTCCTTCTACAAATAAAGTAGTCTCATTCAAACAACCACCTTGACCAAAGGCAAAGTTATCTACTATCTCAAGAGTCCAAACACCTCCACAGTTTTCACCGTTAAACATACTCAAGTCACCTGCCTGAGAGTTCATAGCACCAAACCCAACAGAACCGCCTAAAGCAGCATAATCATATGCTACACCTAGACAATCAGCAGGAGGTGTTACATTTGGATCTGGACCACCAGCTGGTGAATGACATGCAAAAGCATTACCGGATTCATCGTCGAATATTACATTAACATTATCATTGTTAGGATTAAAGCAAGGTGCAACACCAGCTGTACCACCCCATAAGGCAACAGTAGTACCTGAAGGAGAAGTCAATGTCGCCTCTGTATCTGGAACCCAACCGTGATCTAAAACTATCTGAATATTTACATCTGTAATGATGCATTCTGGATCAACAGGTCCAAAATCATAATCCAAAGAAGCTCCATTACCTGTAGCAGACCACTGCATCGGACTAGGATCTGGAGTATTAGCATTTACACCTATGACAGTAGCTCTTGGCTCAGTAGATTCAGTACAATTTACTGTGAAACTACTAGGACATTGTAACATAGGAGCGATCTTGTCCTCTACAGTAAATGTACCCCAACATAGATTATCATTACAAGCATCGTATACTTCATAAGTATACTCACCGCAAGGAAGTTGTACTTTACAACCATTAACATCTACTGGATTTCTGTCTTTATCTGGGAACAATTCTCCCTTTTCTGGATCAGAACAAGTACTAGAGATTATAACTCCGCGCTCATCCTTGATATATACTTCATAACAGTTGAAGTAACATCCATAGTTAGTTCCTTCTAAGAACATATCTGCATTGATGAATACTTCACAGTTCTCATCTATAGATACGTTAATATTATCATTACAAGTCAAAGAGGTAACTCTTGTTGACTCAGGTATTTCATTAACAGTAACTGAGAATTTACATTCAGACATATTTCCTGAACAATCCTCTGCTCTGAAGCATTGCTGTGTAGTACCAATTGGGAATTCTGAACCTGATGGTAAACCAGAAACAAGTTCAAAGCTTCCACTTCCATTAGCTGGCTGAACAGAGTAATCGAAATTACCCACGAATCCTCTAGGTGCTAGAAGTGTACCAGCAAAAGCATTAGTCGTCGCTCCGTTACTAATAAGAGTAAGTCCGTCTGCGTTAGTTGGAGGTGTACAAGCACCAAATACGTACTCGATACCAAATGAACCAGTATACTGGATAGGGAATCCTGCAGCTATACCTAGCGACTCGCCTGGTCCTATCGCAAGACCATCATCACCACAAGCTGTAGAAGAAAATCCACCAGTAATAGGCACTGATGCTACATCTCCACCAGAATAAACTGCCTCAGGTAAACTACCCGCTAAGGTCCAAGCACCTGAATTAGTTTCATTACCTACTGATGTGCCTGGTGTAATGTAAACTTCCCAAGCAAATGTACCAGAACCTAATCCAGCCCAAACTGGGATATTTATAGTTTCCAAGAATACAGTATTAGAACCGTTATTCTGGATGTCAAAATAAATCATATCGAAAGTAGAACCACCAGCAGCTGAAGGATCACAACCATCAAATGTTGTTACTGAAGGCTCTAAACCGAACGCCTTAAGGCCACAGTTATCTGTTGCATTCACCGCATAATCAATTAACTGACAACATTCTCCTCCTTGTAGGTTAACTGTCTGATCAACAGGACAAGTAAATACAGGCGCTTCGTTATCTTCAACAGTTATCTTAAACGAACATTGCTCGGTTGGGATAGCTGAACCAGAACCTGTAGCAAGGTAAGTGATACAAGTTTCGCCTAAAGGATAATTACCTCCAGCGATTGCTCCCTGAATATCATAAAAATCACAATCCGTAGGCATAGCGAAACTTACTAAAAGTGGATCATCACCACCACAAATGTTATCAACATCTGCATCTGCTCCTAATTCTATAGTAATAGGAACTGAAGTTCCTCCAGGTCCACACAACCAAGATGTAGGTACATCTATAGTAATACAGTCTTCATTACAATCTCCTACTCCACCTAAACCTAAAACACCTGTAACTGAGCCAGAAGGACTAGATACAGTAACAGTTGAAGATTCAAATGCAGTAGCTCCACCCCAATCAGCTGTTAAACAGATTTCCATAGGAAGGGAAGGAACAGTTGATAAACAAGATGCACAAACTGCTGGATCAACAGGCACGTTAAGAGTAAACGTACTAACATCTAATCCTGTAGCATTATAAGTAGGTAGTCCTAAATCACCACCTACTTCAACGAAAGCTACAGGTGATGCTACACAATCTCCAGTCAAAACAGGCTCAGGTAATTCTACGAAAGCAGAACAAACACCTGGGTCAGTAGATAATACTATATCATCTGGACATTCAATACTACACGATGGAGGAGCACAACCTGACCCTGTCACTGTGAATGAAGCCGCAAGCACACCTCCCGCAGGAGTACCCATATTTTCAGGAGTAGCGCCGCTAAACAAGGCATTCGGTCCCCCTGGACAAGAAGTAAAAGCAGCAACACTTAATGGGTCACAACCATTGTTTGAACCGTCCTCATTGACTGAAACATCAATACAAGCTGGAGCACACCAGCCGTCACCAAATGTTTCAAAAAGATAAAGTTCTACTGATGAACCATCTGCAACACATATTGATGTAGTTCCAGCTACAGGGTTCATCCCACCATCACCTGAATAGACGACGGTTGCGTTTGGATCACAACCAGCAGCTGCGCTAGCCATCGGGCCTGTAGGGGTGCCGGCAGTTGCATTCCACAGCAACCAGCCATTTTCACCATTGAAACCACCAGCTGTGTAAGATACATCTACGTTAATCTGGCCTGGGCTACATTGTCCATATCCCAAGGACATAGACACTAACACAAGCGAGAGTACTGCTAGTGATTGAGTTAATAAATTAATAATCTTTTTCATAATAAGATTGAGTTTATGTTATAATCGAATTTTCTACTTAAAAGAACTTAGCTATAATCTCCTCTGCAATAACAGGTACAGTGTTAGGACCTGTATATGCTCCTGAACCATACTTCATAAACCTTAATTGAGCAGCTGATTGCGCTCTAGTAAAAGCTTGGTCGAAAACAATAGACTTATTAAGTTGATCTACTAGAGTTGTAACAAAGACCTTTCTGATCTCCATCTCTATTTCTTGATTACCCTCTGTATCAGGGTTATAATCCGCCTTAAATTCCTGGTATAATGCACGTGCAATGCTTTGCGCACCATCTGGGGTAATAGATGCAGGATTGAGTCTTTCCGAATTGCTTCTTACAGTAGACATCAACTCCATCGTAGTTGCATCGTCAAAAATTGCATCGGGAGCAGATGCTTGACTAAAAGCTTGTCCCGAAAAGAGAAAACAAAGCGCAAACACTGAAGTCAACATTGCTGCCTTACTAACTGCCTTCCCTAGAATAGAATAAACGTTGTACGCTTTTTTCATGAGATTGAGTTTTTGAATAATTAAGTTTAAATAATCAAATAATACTATAAAATAATAGCACTGGAATACCAGTACAATGGTTTTCACAACCAATACAAAGCAATACAGCTCTGTATTTTTACCAAACTTGATTAAAGGATAATCTGAAGATGATTTCGTCTTTTTCTTCGTGTAGACTGTCCTTTTAAAAATACGCTTAGTGGAAACATACCTATGGCATGCTTCTTATCTTGACAAAGATAGTTTTTCAAATCAGGATCGAAGTACCAACGTATTGGTATATTTCATATATATATTTATTTTAATATATAGTAACCGTAGTTTGAACACTATCTGTTTTTATTAATTTTCAATCGCTTCTATAATTTTCTCACCGTCCATATCGTCTCCCTTCATATCTATCACACTATTTCCTAGGCTCTTTCCTCCAATATCAAACCTCAATGAAAACTCATGTGTTCCATTGTTATAGGTCTGGAACTCATGTCTGCTTGCATTATAGCTATAGTTCAGTGTCATAGCATTGAAAGTGGTACCCATAGTAAAGCCTACTCTCTTATCGCCACCGACTGTATAAGTAATACCTCCTCTCAGCTTATCGTCTGCAAATCTTCCCAGAAGATTTATATCTGTATGGAAAGGTACATTGTTTAACTGCTTAATAAAGACTGAAGGCTCAAAGACAGCATCTACGCCTTCTACCCTATAGATATAACCCACATTCAAGATGAAGCCGATCTCTCTAGTAAAAGTGTCTTCAGAATCTGTATCTATACGACTGCTTACTAAAGAGGGTAAAGCTAGTCCATAGGTGATCGTATTATCATATACCCCATAAGCGCCTACACTAACATCTATAAAACCATTCCCTGCCTCTCTGTCTACTAATATCGCATCGCCTTCTTGAATATATTTATTGGTAAGGACATCAGAGGATAAGCCGTGATTGACATATTCTCCAGAAAATCCAGCTCTGATTACATTATTAACTGACTCAATAGTATAAGCCAAAGATCCTTGAATCTTAGTTGTCTCTAGAGCGCCATTACTATCAGAAGATGCGAGTATACCTAATCCTAATCTTTCAGCAATCGGGCCATCATAACTTAATAGATAAGACTTTGGAGAATCCGGAAAGGAAGCCCATTTGTTCTTGTAGTTAACTATAATCTGATGTGTACCCATGGCACCAGAGGCTCCAGGATTGATAATCACTGGATTCAAGTAGCTTAGGGTAGATATATATCTTTCGTCAAAATACCTTACTTGCCCAAATACAGTAGTACTAACAGCAACTAAGAAGAGTATATATAAATATCGTTTCATGTTTAAATTCTTTATAGAGCTTTAGAATTATTCATTTCTGAGTATGGTGACAGTTCCTTTTTCTATTCGTTCTGCGGTACCGTCAGCGTTCTCAACCAATAAAACCCAATAATAGGCTCCTTCTCCTAATCGCTGATTATCGTTATCCAATCCTTCCCAACCAGCACCATAATCTGCAGAGTAAACCATGTTACCCCACCTATCATAGATACTTAGTTGCTGATCTGCTGAGGCGCACTCGATAGTTAACACATCATTTATACCATCAGCGTTAGGCGTAATGACTGGTCTTCCATCATAGATGTCACAATCTTCGATGACTTCATCACACATCACATCATAGACACGTGATTGGCTACAATTAGCACCATCCACTACTTCTATAAAGTAGGACCCTTCTTCAAGGTCAGTGATTCTAGGCTCCGCCGAAAATGCCTGACCTAGATAGGTCCATTCCAATGTATAATTATTACCCGTGCCTCCAGAAAAACTAACCTCTAGAACACCTTGGCCATCCTCACATGAGGAATCCAATAGCTCTATGTCGATTGGCTCATTAGAACCCACGATAATATTAGAACCGAGGAACCAGTCTGTACCATTGATATCTGTAATCATCATAGTATAACTACTCGCACTCAGATTAGGGAAAGTAAATGGTCCCACATCATTCTGGATAATACTAGACTCATTTCCATTTTGGTCACTTACTGTGATTGTATAAGGAGCAAATGCAGGCTCTTGAGCTATGACACCTGAGATAGTACCATCAGTATCTTCTGGACAAGTTACAGTACTTCCTTCAAGATCACTTACAGATAGAACTCCTGGATCGCCACAAGGCAGTAAACCCATACATTCAATCGATTCTTCAAAATTAAATACGCAACCAGAGCCATCAGTTACTATCACAGTGTAAACTCTCGTCACAGATGCTGTATCACAAATTGCAAGCATTTCATTAGTCAGATCCAATACTTCATCACTTGATACAAGATTATTACTAGAATCTAACCATTCAAAACTATACGGTGGTGTACCTCCAGCAAATGGTATTCTAATATCACAAGAGTCTATATCTTCATATACTCCAGCTAGGGTTATAGGATCTGGACCACCAATTGTAAAGGTCTCAGTACTCATAGAAGGATTACTCCCATCATTATCAGTAATAGTTGCTATATATGAACCAGTGGGTAACTGATAAGTCACATTACCTGCTCCACTCGCTACTAGAGTACCTGGATTATTTTCTTCTTCTATCTCTACAGTATATGGACCACAACCCCCAGCAGCACCTATAGTTACCGAACCATTATCATAACTACATGGCCCAGCATCTTCTAGATTAGAAACACTAGAAGTTAGAGGTGCGATAGGCATGTTCGGTATTGTAAACTGAGTCTCAAAGATATTGTTATTGTTATCTCTTACCCTCAAGTAATAAAGGCCAGGTAAGATGTTATTACTAGTAGAGCAATTATTTGCACCTTGCTGTACACCTCCTATGATAAGTCCTATAGAACAAGCATAAGGTGGACAACCTCCTACGACCTCTATGTCTGCACTACCTCCTACCAAGGTGCATGAATTACCCGGTTGTATGTTAGATACAAAAGCATTGAGAGGCAGCGTACTATCAAAGACAGTGACCGTATTGGTTTTGCACTCACTTCCATTAGCATCACGAATAGTAAGGCAATAAGCACCTGGAGGGATATTATTTATATCAGAAACAGCTGGACTATATGAAACAGCAAAAGGCGGCAGACCGCCTACTACTTGTGTTTCTATTCTACCTCCTCGACCACATTCTGATTGTGAAACTACTGTAGCAGAGCAAGAAGTTATTTCAAATTGGTCACAATCTTTTCCGACACTGTAGAACTGAACTACAGAACAACCTCTAGAATCAGTTACTTCTACTCTATAATCCCCTTCATTTATATTGATAAGATTTTGTTGTGTAGGGCTAACTGTATAAGGTCCTGTGCCTCCAGAAGGATTCACTAGAATCATTCCGAATATGGTATTGCCTTGTGCATCACAAGTGACGTTAGTTACTGTTGCATTAATGGCAATTGGGCTTGGTGCTGTTATGCTATAAAATTCTGTAGCTGCATTGTTAGCACTATCAGTGATACGGATCGTATATGTACCTGGAGCAAGACCAGAAATCCCTGTCGTGCCATTACAGTTATCAAATGATGCTGAGAAACCGTTAGGACCTGTCCAAGAACAGTTAGTCACTCCTACCCCTCCAACAAAATCTACGGTTATAGCCCCATTATTCTCATCACTGCATCTAGGGTTGACTATATTCTGACCTGTAATAGTAGGTGGCATAGGGTTACCATCACAATCCAAGGTCACAGAACCATTGTCAAAAGTGAATGGCAGAGGCGTCGTTTGATTTGTTTCATTTACAACTTCAAAGAAAGCTGCAACAGAAGGATCCACGAGCACATCTACATTCGCAGTCTGGTCACAAGGTAGCTTCACATCAAAACAGACACTAAAATAAGTCTCCTCTCCTGGTCCATCTATTATAGTTCTTCCTTGTCTATTAGGATCTGACCATGCCAGCTTCATGATGCCTGGAGTATTAACATCAATAAATCCGCTATTCATTGTAGGAACAGCTGGATTTATATTTCTAATCTCTCTGTAGCAAAGTACATTCGGATCGAATTGTAGATTCCATTCAGTAATAATCAGATTATTAAAGTTGACTACATTCAAGTCCACGCAAGCAACTCCTCCTGGAGTCTCAGTCGTAGTTTCTGATACTGAAAGATGAAAATCTGGAGATGCAGTTTTAATTTCTACTTCTCCATCATCTAAAGTATAGGTCGTAGGCATTACAGGGTCAGAAGGTGTAGCCCCAGCAACACCTACAGCGATATCCGTCAGTCCAACTGACTGACCGTCAAACATCTTGACTACAGAAACATCACCGTTTCCTCCTATGACATCAAAACAAAACTCTGCGATAGCAGTACCGTCAGCAAAAGTCGCTGGATTAGCACCAGTATCATCAAACCAAATAAATGACAACATACCATTATCAATCTGGTTGGTATTTATATTATTAGTTTCATTGAACCCGGCAAGTAAAACTTCATCCACTTCATCAAATTCTATTACTGTGGGATCCCACATTAGACTAAAGTCAAGCTGTGAAACATTTGTAAAGTTGTTAACCTCTAAAGGCACACAAACAGTATTATCGGTAGGCGCAGCACAGACTTCTGAAAGTATAAAGTCAACTCCACCTGTAGTTGGTGTACAACCTGCATTAATAGTGAAATTGCCTGGTTGTAAATTGAACATAAGTTCAATGGACGGATCAGAGGGATTTGCTGGCTGAGCAGATATAGAAATTATCGTCGGTGAATCAATTGTAGTCAGCGCAGAGGTACTATTAGAGTTAGACCCTATAACATCAAAGCATACTTCAAAAATCGTCGCACCTGATGCTAGAGTCACTGGAGCAGAACCAGAAAGGTCCAACCAAGAAAAACCTAACATACCATTACCCGTCTGAGTTTCATTTAGATTACCAGAAGGAGTCAATCCAGGCAGAGCAACATTTGCAATTCCTGTGTATTCTAATTCCGTAGGAGACCATTGAATACTTCCGTTGAAAGAATTAATATCAGTGAATCCACTAGCAGTCATAGGCACACAAATGTTGTCATTACAACTTCCTGATGCTGAACCCATAGTCAAGGTAACACCACTTCCGGTATTCGGACCATTGATTACAGTGTAAGATCCATTCTCGAGACTAAAGCTTAGTTCTATTGATGGTTCTGAAGGACTAGCTGGCTGTTCTGAGACAGATATTATCGTAGGGCTATCTGTCATCTTCAAAGTAGTCACTGCATTTTGACTACCGACTACATCAAAACATAACTCCAGCAAAGTGCCACCATTGGGAATAGTCACTGGGGTAGAACCAGAAAGGTCTAACCAAGAAAATCCTAACATACCATTACCTGTCTGAGATTCATTCAAATTAGATGATGGTGTCAAGCCTGGAAGGTTTGAATTTCCGAGACCTGTATAACTCAATATCGTTGGATCCCACATGAGGCTACCATTGACAGAATTTATATTTGTAAATCCATCTACAGTTACAGGTATACATACGTTATCGCCATTATTTCCTGAGAGATTTGGCAGGGTAAATACCACATCTGCTAAGGAGTTATTATTGACAGCAATACTACCATTATCAAGCATGGTTTGGAGGGTTATAGCAGGCTGACCTGGAGTGCTATTCTGCTGAGTAACCATAATAGGGAATGGGGAATTAGAAAAATTCACACCAGTGCTTGTCCCTTGAGCTCCTACCATATCAAAACACAATTCTAGCAAGGTACTGCCATTAGAAAGTGTCGCTGGATTCGCTGAACTTATATCTGACCACGTAAACCCTAATTCTCCACTAGAGGCATTATTAGAGTTAACATTGTTATTTGTAAAATTATTAAGTGCATATGCTTGAGACCCTGTATACTGTGCTACTGAGGCATCCCATGATAGACTTGCACTTACTGAATTGATATTTGTAAAATCATCTACTGTTACAGGAATACAAACGTTGGTACCCATATCAGCACTTACATCTGCAAAATGAAAAGTTACAGGGTCTGGTTGTGCTATTTGCTGTACAGACACGATTCCTGCACTGGTCGTGAACTGTAACAAAATACTGTTCGGATTAGTAGGATCTGGTTGCGCTTTGGTTATAGAAACTGGGGTCGGTGTATCCACTATATTAACCTGACCAGAAGACCCTGGAGAACCAAGTACATCGAAGCATACTTCAAATAAAGTTGCACCATTACCTAATGTCTCAGGATTAACTCCAGAATTATCTATCCATGTGTAAGTGAGTGAACCGGCCGAAGTTTGTAATTCATTGAAATCTGTGGCAGAAAAATTATTCACACCAAAGGCTTGTACACCTGTATAACTTAGAACATTGGGGTCCCAAGCGAGACTGCCGCCAAATGAATCTATACTATCAAAATTACTTACCACTAGAGGCATACAGATATTGGAACCAGACATTGTTGTAACATTCAGTAAGTCAAATCCAACTGGACTAGCCGTCATCATGTTACAATTGGTACCAGGAATCTCTACTACTGGTCCTGTAATGATTCCTCCTATATCCTCCCCTGCTGCATTTAAAATCTCTGTCATCTGAGTGGGGAAGCTTCCTACATTTCCAAGTGTGAAAGTCGTAGAATCACAAGGTGTTCCCACGACATTGAATCGCATGGTGAACAAATGTGTACTATCTGGTATGCTTACAGCCCCACCTGAAAACCAAAACATCTTCATCTGACCTTGTTCAGGATTCAAATTATTCATACTAGGGAGTGCAAGGCTAGCCCTAGAGAAACCTGGTAAGGTGTTAGAAGTATCAACAAAAGGAATGGTGTCAATCTCCATCACGGTAGAATCCCATAAAATATAGGCATTTACGCCAATTAGATCATTGAAGTCCGCGAATCTCACTTCCACATCCAAGGTACTGCCTGGAGCAGGTACAGAGGTCTGTGTTGTTATGAAATTCAGTGGGGTTTGAGCATATCCGGTAATGGAACTCAGGAGTAAAATAAAAATGACGTGGATACGTAATGACATGTCCAGGATTTTAATTAGGTAAACAAGTACAGTAGTGTTGGCTTAGACCTATTGTTCTTACAAGGGGTCAAAGGTACAAGGAATAAGTTCTTTTTTTTAACGCAGAGACTTATTCTTTTGTCTACAATAACAATAAATGGGTATAATTTCTATAAATAAATATACTATACATAATAGATTGATTATCTTATATATACAAAGAAAATAGGCCTGAACCATGAGCTCAGACCTACTTTTAAACTTAAAATTTATTCTTCTGTGTCTTTTCTGCTTATTCTTCTATTTCAGACGGACCATTTTCTTAGTTGCTGAGAAGTTCTCAGTATCTAATTGATAGTAATAAACGCCGTCTTCACTTAGATCATTCTGATCAATTGTCAAGCTATTTTTACCAGCGTTATAGTATCCATTTATAGATTTCACAGTTTTACCATTTAGATCTAATATTGTCAATGTCGCTTCTCCCGCTTGAGGTAGTTCGAACTCAATTAAAGTCTCTGCTGTGAATGGATTTGGAATATTCTGATGAAGAATTGTCACAAAACTTGGCTTTAAAGCTCCTAAACTGACATTTTCTACAGCATATCCTTCTTTGTATAACTCTGCCTCTAACGAAAGGCTACCTGCATCTAAACCATTATTATTCAATGAGTTAGAACCACTAACAGTTAAGTAGAATAAAGCTTCTCCAGGCTCTATTGAGAATAACTCTTCCTCATTGTATGAGATCATAGCCTGATTACCTTCTAGAGCATAGTTCTCAGCATCAAGCTTTAATTTGCCTGATTCTAAAGCTTTAATCTCTAGATCCTCATCAAAATTCAACTTAAACTGGACACCATAGACCTCTTTTGCCTGATTTAGGTAGACAGGAATTAGATATTCATTGCCAGCTGCCAAGGTATGTACCTCCGTTTCAAGCTGAGCACCTGAATTCAGGCCAGTTTCGATGTCTTGAGCACCATTTACAATCGCTGTCGTATTAACATCTCCAATTTTTACAGCTATGAAGTCATTATCCATCATATCCTGAGCTAATTGCTGTAGTTCAATTTTTTCACTGAATGGCCATGGGGCTGTTACATCTGTGAATTGGTAAGACTCATCTACAAATCTCCAACTATCATTCTGTGGTAGTTCCACATAGATGCCTAAGATCAGCTTTCTAAGTTCTATTAGGTCTAATCCATTGATGTCTGCACTATTATTGATATCGGCTGCAATTAACTTGTATGGAGAATCAAGATCCTCTAATCCTAAGATATGTCTCTGGATCATGATAAGATCTAAAGTAGAGACACCATTCAAGTAATCACTTTCTCCTTGTGCTTCTAGTCTGTAATCAGAGTAGGCTTCGATATTATCAAAGGCAAAATGTCCATTTTCGTTAGTCGCTTCAAAATTCATAGAACTAGAAACCATCGCCTGAAGTCCTACTTCTACATCTTCTACCATTTTATTGTCTTCAGTATAGACATCTCCTTCTACTCGCACATAACTTCTCTGACCTATAGTATCACATACATCACCGTTAGCCTGTATATTAACAGAAGCTACGCAGAATTCTTGATTTCCACTCTGGTCTGTGAAATAAATCTCTAATGTATGGAAACCTAATTGATGACATTCATATACTCTTCTTGTATCATTAAGATCAGTACTGCTGAAAGAAATACTAATACTCGTAGAATCGCAATCATCTCTTGTTCCTAAATTAAAATCACCTGCCCATATATCTACAGATGGGTTACCAGTCACGTTAGAATTAGAAATTACTGTCGTCACTACTGATCTACAGTAAGGTGTCGGTCCAGTAGTATCCTCTACCTTTATTGTAGCCTCACAGGTGTTACTTGCATTAGCACCACATATTCCTGTTACTGTCCAGACGAACTCGTACTCCCCTACTCCTAGAGTCGCAGAAGCAGTGTTACCTATACCAGCATGAGTCGTTCCTTCTATCGCCCAAATAAATCCTGAGTCCGGAATTACCTCTCCAGTACATGCATCTACAGCAGATGGCATCGGCATATTCACAGCAACTTCACAGTCACCTGAATCTGTAACTACTACTATATCCTCAGGACAAGAATCTTCATCTATTTCAGGCCCTGTAGTATCAGAAACCTTAATAGTTTGTGTCCATTCCCATATTCCTTCACCGGTACCTGCATTGTAATTACAGAAGTCGATAGCTGTCCATGTTCTGATAACTTTTACACAATATCCCTCTACGTTAAAGAAACTATTGTCTTCAAAAGTAAAACCTACATCAGCACATACATTATCCGATCTCAGACTAGGTCCATCACCAGTATCTTCAAAGTAGTTAGAACAATTAGCAACTGGATTAGAGGTAGGTGGATTGAAAGAAGATCTACTTAAAGTTGATGCCTTTTCAATTTGTATTGTCTGCATACAAGTGGTATTAGTAGTATCCTGCCCATAGACTGCTGTCCATATTCTAGAAATACTCCCTGCGCCACAATCACCTAGACCGGAGTCATCATCTTCTGATATAAAGGTAGGCACTGCACCACAAGAGTTACTTGGGTTAGGTGATCCATACATGTTTTTAATCTGACTCAAATTCATATCACAATCAGCAGTTATTACGGCTGGCATAGGGCAGCCCATATCAAAGTTGTTATGCTTATCCTGCACAACCACATTAACAGAACAGGTGCTGAATGACCCAACTGGATCTAGAACCTTAAGCTCTACCCTAACGGTATCTCCTGCTTCAGAGCAGCAGAACTGAACGTAGTCCCCAAAGATGGTGTCATCTCTATCACTAGAAGCATCGTCACCACATGGTGTATCTGATCTTCTAACTTCAAATGTCACCTCCCCACCACACTGGTCATATGAGCCATCATCAAGTGAAGGACCATATACTCTACCCCAGCCATTGTCTGCCAGAGAAACCGCAGTAAACTGGTCACATATTGCTATAGGTGCTTGATTGTCTTGGACAAATACTTCCATTCTACATTCTGAAGAATTTCCACAAGCATCTGTTGCAATATATTTTATCCAACTCTGTCCTCCTGGTAAAGTCGCAGTAAATGGACCATTACCAGACATATTATTAAACGGCTGATCTACATCATCTACATCTCTCTCATCTGCAGTCAAAAACTGAGCTTGAAAAGTCAAACTAGAACAGTCATCAATAATCGCTGCATCAAATAAATCATTTGCTTCAAACGGATCAAAAGTATATGTTCCTGAGCAACCCGCCGTTGCTTCTACTGTTATATCTATAGGGCAAGAAACCACAGGAGGCTCTGTGTCAGAGATTTTGATAGTCTGATAACTCTGTCTATGCTCTGCAGCACACCAGTCTAGTACTACCCATTTTCTAAGAATTGAAATATTAGAACCACAAGTTCTTGTAGTATCATCAGTAAATGAAATATTAAACTTACATAGATTATCTGTCAGCATTAGATCACATCCACCTACGTTAGGTACTCCAGTTATGTCCGCATCAGGTGTCTCACCATCTACACATTCTCCCTCATAGTTAGAAGGGAAATCTAAATCAGCTAAGTCGATCTTACTATAAGATATTAGGTAACTACAAGTCTGAGAAACTAAACCATTGTTATCTATTGCTATATACTCAACCAAACGTTCTGCAGTGATACCATCTGGCCCACATTCGTGCTCGTTTAGTACATCTCTAGTTATTCTAATCTCTGCATTGCCACAATTATCAACGAGGCCTATAGCCGCTAGCTCAGCTGCATCAACAGTTACATTATCCTTACAAGAAACTGTAACATCTGGTGCACAAGTCAACGTCGGACCTAATTTATCTTCTACCGTAAACCATCCCCAACAAGTTACTTCTACACCATTATCATCTAGGTAGAACACCTCTGCTTTGCAGCTATCACCTATAAAGGTTGCATCTATTACTGGATGTGTCATAGCGCCTCCATTCATTTCTGAAGCAAGAAGAACGACATCATTTGCATCTTTTATTCTTACAGAAAAAGGACAATCAGTTATAGTCCCTTCTAATATCAAGTTAGGGTCAAAAATAGCCTCACAAGTATGTCCTAAAGAGATCTGTATATTATTATTACAAGCTAAAGTAGTAGGACAAGAATCATTACATCCTTCAAAAACACAGCCACCTGCTGTGAAAGCTACTGATCCGAAACCAGTACTTACTTCTATGTTACTAGAAGTACCTGATAGCGTGAAAAACTCTAGCTCATATTCTCCTGGTGTTACTTCTGTAAACACTGTACCTACGGGTATAGGCGTATTAGTTGCATCTACTAAGAATCCATCATTAGCTGCTAAATGCACTGTAGTCAGACCTACTCCTGAACTGACATGAAGTATATCATGGAAGAAGTAAGAGCCGTCTGCTTGGACTACATTATTAGGATTGGTACAAGAGCATGGATCCGTTATCTCTATGTCCATCGCAACAAGAGGATCATGACAGACCAAACCAATATTATCAAACTGGTGAGGGAAACAACCATCTTGCGCAGTTGCTTCAAATTCCAAAGTGATATTCTGACCAGAGAGAGGTGCTAGACCAGCTGACCCAGAACCCGTTCCTGGGTTGAAAATAGACCTACATATAGTCGCATGAGGCACATGAGCTTGTCCTGACCCTGAACCTGTCAAAGAAAACATAGTTCCTAAATTGTTCATCATTGCATCGAAGGCAGTGATTTTAATATCCTGTGTCATGGGATCTAAAGGAGCTAGGCTTTCGTACTCTACGTCCACAGAAAGCTTGAGCTTACTACAGGCTTCAGGTATAGCTATTACACCAGAAACTAGTTTAGATGTTCCTGCATCCAAATCGCTAGCTACACTGTTTAAGTCTGCTATCTGTGGTTGTGGACTCATCCATACCGTGAAGGCATCTGTGCAACTGGAATTAAAGGCACCTGTATTGAGAACATAATTATTCCCAGTCCCTGTACTAGTAATGGTCCAACCAGCTAAACCGGCTTCAAAATCACCATTAGTTACTAGTTGCTGAGCACCAATGTTACCCATCGCAAACAAAATCACAACCAGTGTAGGTATGAATTTGTAGCTCTTAGGCTGTAGAATACTTTGTCTCTTGAACAATTCTCTTAAAGTCATAATCATATATTAATGACCAGTCTATGGCCAATTGATTTACTTAAAAATTAAATCTGTTCAGAGTATGTGGAAAGGTTAAGCTTAGGGGATAAGCTATTGTGGTCTTATACTAGTTGATTCTCAAGTGCAAACTTTATTAAGTTTATTGTATTTCTGACACCGAGTTTTCTCATTATATTTTTGCGATGTACACCTACAGTTTGATCACTGATGTACAGTTCTTTTGCAATCTCTTTGTTATTTTTTGCCTGTGTAATTAGCTCTAGCACTTCATGCTCTCTTTTAGTCAGCTTCTGCTTGATGACAAATCTGTCTTCATAAGCTGACTTCTTACCATTTGTCAGCCTCTTGCCATTAGGAGGTGTGATATGTAAGCCAGGCGCTATGTAAGTATTGCCAGCCATCACTTCTCTGACGCCTTGTAGCAAATCTTCAGGTTCATTAGATTTTACGATATATCCGTCTGCACCATTTTTTAGAGCTTGTCCTACAAACTTGTAATCACTATATGAAGTCAAGACAATAATCTTTACTGACTTGAAATGCTTTCTTATTTGGGGTATGAGTTCGAGTCCATCTTGATCGGGTAGGTTTAGATCAAGGAATACCAGTTCAGTACCAAGGTTCTTATGTAGGAAGAGCTTCAAACCTTCAGCGCTAGTTTCCTCACCAATGATTTCGACACTTGGTTCGACAGTATGAGCAAAAAAGGCCTTAAGACCCGCTCTGAAAATACTTTGCTTATCAACTAATACGCTGGTTATTGCAGACATTCGTTTTTTTTCTAAAATGTGTAAGTTCCCTCCTGAGCATAGCACAAGAAGACCTTTTGCTGAGAGAATGCAAATCTAATGCCAACTTAAAGGTCTCAAACCCTCGTATTCACTACACATTACGACTATAAGCTATATGAGTAAGCCTCCAAAATTTGGGTAGAATCATTATCAGTTACACTGTAAACGAAGCCAGACATGATACTGTAGGCGCCAATCTGCCCTTTTTTATTGCAACAGATCAAGCCTACTTGCTGCTTTTCTGCACCGATTTTATCAATTATCCGCATAATTGCTTTTTCACAGGCCGCTTGAGGCGAAAGGCCAGAGCGCATGAACTCTACACATAAGAAGCTTGCGCAAGTTTTTAATACCAACTCTCCTACTCCTGTAGCAGTACAAGCCCCTATTTCATTATCTACAAATAACCCTGCACCGGGAATAGGAGAATCTCCTACTCTACCACCTAGCTTATAAGCCATTCCACTCGTAGAGCAGCCTCCAGATAAATTTCCTTGTGCATCCTTCACTAGAAGACCTATAGTATCATGTCTTTCTATATTCGCTTTAGGTTCGTATTTCATCTCCTTTGCCCATTCGTCATACTCTAGTTTTGACTTTTCAGTCAGCAGATTTTCTTTGATATATCCATTTTCGAGAGCAAAATCTTGAGCACCTTGACCAGATAAGATGACATGAGGCGTGGTTTCTAATACTAGTCTAGCTACAGAGATAGCATGTTTGATTTCCTTGAGATAAGTTACAGAACCAACGTTCCCTTTACTATCCATAATACAGGCATCTAAGGTGACTTCGCCATTTTTATCTGGTCTCCCTCCATAACCTACTGACTGGTCCTTAGGATCGTCCTCTACGGTATTAATACCGACTTCGACTGCATCCAAAAGGGATTTATCTTCAGACTTCAAAGCACTGAACGCCAACTGATTAGCTGTCGGATTTCTCCAAGTACTAATGACAAGATTTCCACTAACAAATGAGTTAGTTGTGTCCGTCATCACTCCTGCGGAACAGCTTTTTAAGCTATTACCTAAGATCGACAAGCCAAATAAGGAAGAAAACTTACGTCTAGTGATCATAATCACTAATATAAGATATACCTAGATCCAGATAGAAGGGAAGTTTTTAATTATTGCTTAACGAGTTTCAAAACTGTATGAAGTTCATCTGACTCCAACAAGAAAGGATAATATCCTTTTACAGCAGAACCATCAAGTTCTAGCTCAAGGTAGTTGTCTTGTCCCTCGTACAGCTTCATAGTGCCAGATTGGATAAGTTTTCCAAGGGGGCTAAAGAGCTTATAGGTCATTTCTCTCTGAATATCTGAGTAAACCTTAATAGTAGTCTTTGTCTCGACAGGATTAGGGAAAGCAAGAGCTTCTAGAGGAATTTCGTTTATAACTAGATTAGGGATATCCATATGAGGCATCGCTTCGAATACATTAGGTTGCATCAAAGTGATGTTAGTATTCCTCATAATGATATCATGTAGAGACGTTCTTTTGATAGCATCCTTTTCTGACTGAGTAAAAGCATTATCGTTTTCAAAGTAGAATCTATCTCCATCTCTGAGATGCCTGAATTGCTTTTCGACTATCTCCATAACTAGCTCGCCAAATACGGCTTCATCATCAATATGTGGCTCAGCAAGCATGCCCACCCATGCATCTATATTATTGACATCACCATATAGCTCCGTCATAATTCTTACATCCTCTTCATTGTCAGAAAAATCAGAGAATGACCTTAATTGAGTCAAACCAAATTCAGACCTCAATGAATTATAATCTAATAGACCTCTTTCTCTTCCTCTAAATATGTTTATGGACGCTAAATCCAAAGCAACACCTGAATCTTCGAATAAAAAATTTCTAAGATCACCAATTACCTTACAATCCATTTCTTGCATAATCTGAGTACCCATACCCTTGAAGTAAGGATCTAGACCGTCTGCATTGACTATAGTATAAGGCTTGAAAAAAGCATCTTTTAGTTTTAGGTTTCCTGCAGTTATGATTTCACCTTCATTATTCATTCTGATGATGTCATCGTCTATCATAGTATGCCCTATCCTGAACGCTGCTGCAGAGAAAACATTCATTATACTGGGGTCGACTTTTGAGTCATATCCTTGATAATCAGTTAGATAGACTCCCATAGCAGGCAACCATTCGTAATAAGTAATAGCTTGAATGTAGGCTCCTACATACTTTCTAGCCCTCTGATACAATTGCTCATCATTCCAGTTAGGATATAATTCTATTAGCTCGTCGCAGAGTCTATTATGTTCTCTGACGAACAAGGTATGAATTGCTATAAGTAACGGATTTTCATTAGCTCTGACATCACCAGCCACAAAATACTTGGTTAGTGTTCTTGTATCATCTGCCATTCTAGCAGCGGGAGAAAAATCTATCGCATCATTGAATTCTCCAGATAGCGTATTCCAAGGCAAGAGGTTCTCAGTACTTCCTGTCTTCTTAGCCATTTTCATTTTCCCATCCTCAAAAGTCCTTAACCAATCAGCTCTTTCCTCAGTGCTACCATAGACCATTGAAGCATCTATGAACGAGGTAACTTCATTTGCATATTCTCTAGGATTGCCAGGCTCGACTCCAGTACCTTGTATAAATTTATTTCTAGAAAGAAATATTGGAGTATTAGAATTGAAATAAGCGTCGTCTGCAGGTATATCCAATAGAAGAGGCGTTTGCTCCTCGTCGTTCTCGACTAATGAAATATCGTGATCTAAAAATTGACCAAATAACCAAACGTAGTCGCTTAAGTCACTAGGCTCGAAGATATCATCTAATTGTTCGAAGAGACTATTACTAACTTCCCTTGGACCAGGCAAGTTTTGGTCGTTAATTGCTTGAAAGCCGTCAGCGTAATTCGCTTTGGTATATCTGATGAGTGGGGCGCCTTCGCTACCAATGTGAGATACATCCGGATTATTCCCTATACCTGTGATAGTTCTGTTCTCTTGCGAGAAAGAGCTAGAAACAAGAAAAAAACAGAGAATACCTAATAAAAATCTCATCATTCCACCAAAATCAGTTAATGCTCAGGGGTTTAATTTGCTTAGTGATTAGTCCCAAAAACTTAAAGGACCCAAATATAGTACAATAGAAGATATATACTAGTTGCAAAGAGCAATTAAGTAGGCCAGTAAAATGAGTTCTAGCGTATATCATTTGCTTCGAATTATAACTTTTGGGGCAATAAAAGCGGTCAAATAGTCTAATGTCAAAGTCCCTGTGTTAATTTTCAAAATCAAAAAAGAGATAAATCTCTAATAATCAGTTAATTATGACTTAGACATATTTATTATATAAATAAAGTAAAAACTATGCCACTTTTCAGGTTTCATACGACTAATTTTTTATTGAAATTGACCGTTCTACAGTGATAACTACCAATAGCAAAATATTACCGTCAATTGATTCCTAGTTCATACAAGTCTACAAGTAAGATTCCTAGGCTAATATGCTTATCACTAATTGCTTATCTATCGATAATCTCACTGTCTGCTCAATCTGATTTCTCCAACATCGAGGAGCACATATTCAAAATTTCAAAGGATACAGTTTTATTTGGTTCTAACACCATCGTGTCGCAATCAGTTGTAATCAGTAACCTTATCAATCCGAGTAATAAACCCGGTTATAAAATCAATAACAATAAACTTGAAATCTCTGGCTCGAATAATAATGATTCACTCTATGTAAAGTTCAGAGTTCTACCTCTAAATATTACAACCAGTGAGCCGGTATTGAATGCCGACAATGTAGAAAAAAAGAGCTTTCTCATCAGAATAGAGAATGATTACTCCAAGGAAGAATCTATAGATCGACGATTCATACAATCTAACAAGATCCAGTACACAGGGAGCTTTTCTAGAGGAGTGAATTTTGGGAATACTCAAGATCTCGTCCTCAATTCTGACTTCAACCTCCAAATGAAAGGTGATCTAGGCAACAATCTATTCATCAGAGCGGCTATTTCTGATGATAATATCCCGATTCAGCCAGAAGGCAATACTCAAGTACTCCAAGAATTCGACAAGGTATTTATAGAAGTACAGAAAGACAGGACGAAGATCATAGCCGGTGATTATGAGTTGGGTAGACCTGACTCCTATTTCATGAATTACTACAAAAAACTCAAAGGACTTAGCCTCAGCAATCAAACGACTACAGATAAGGGTTGGTCCATTAATAACCGAGGCAGCTTTGCTATATCCAGAGGAAAATTCAAAAGATTAGAACTCAATACCTCTGAAGGCAATCAAGGGCCTTACAGACTCGAAGGTGAGAATGGTGATGTATTCCTCCAGGTTCTTTCTGGTACTGAAAAGGTGTATGCTGACGGTAGACTACTCAAGAGAGGAGATAACTATGATTACATTATAGATTACAATAGAGCTGAAATTCGCTTCACTGCCAATATGGTAATCGCAGAAAATATAAGAATCATTGTAGAGTATGAATTTGCAACCCAAAGTTATCTGAGATCCCTATACGCCACCTCGTCTGAGTTTAAAAAAAATCGTGTCACCCTAGGAGTCAATTTCTACAATGAACAAGACAGTAAATCTCTAGCAGGGAATATCCAGCTAGATAGCACAGACATCAGAATCCTAAACGAAAGCGGTGATGGACAGGCACTAAAAAATGGCATTTTCATTCCTCAAGAAAACGACTTTTCGGGGCTTACGCCTTATCAGTTGCGCGGAGACACCTTAGTCTATGTGCCGACAGCTACTGAAAATTTAGTGGCCGCAAGATTTTCAAATGTTGGATTCGGGCAAGGGTCATACAGTATAGATGATGAAGTCGGGGTCAATGGTAGGGTATACAAATACGTTGGTGCCAATCAAGGTACTTTCGATCCAGTCATCCAATTACAAGCACCAGAAAAAAAGCAACTCATTACAGCTTCTGCGCTGTACGAAATAAGTGACAGTACACAGCTCTATCTAGAATCAGGACTGAGCTTCCTAGACAAGAATAGATTCTCTGAAAATGACAACAGTGACAATCTTGGTGGATCTATTTTATTCAGATTAAATGACTTAAGACCGCTCCCTAAAAAGACATCCGCTGATAGTCTTAGAAGGAGAAAATGGAGCCTAGAAACAGAGGCCAGCATAGAAATAAAGCAAAAGAACTTTTCTGCACTTAATCCTTACCGTGCCGCAGAATTCACCAGAGATTGGAATTTAGAAAATATAGCAGAGACCAGCGATCAATTATTACATGATGCCAGTTTTACACTTTCTGATGGCACGACCTCGCTAGGGTATGGGCTAGGAGGATTTCATGATAGAAATATTTATTCTGGTCTAAAAAACAAACTCATCTTTTCCCATCAATCAAAAAACTGGACCATAGATGGTAAAGCTAATTACCTCAGTTCCGAAAGTCAATTAATCGATCAAAAGACAACCTTTTTCAGACCTAACTTACTGATAAAGAGAAGGATAAGTGAAAGCTGGCAAGTGGGTGGCTATTTCGAAAAAGAAGAGAACATCAGAAATAACACAGAGACCGACTCTCTGCTTTCCAGTTCCTTTAACTATGATCTATACAGAGCCTTTATTACGTCAGATGCTAATAAACCGTTCCATCTTAATGCCTCTTACCAACTAAGAAAGGACACCAGAGTAATAGACAATAATTTAGCGCCTTTCAGTAGCTCAGACGAGTATAACTTGGGTGGTGGTTGGCTAGTCGGCAAGAACTCAAACCTTAGATGGAATATTACTCTGAGAGACTTCCAAGACCTCATAGAAGATGATCAAGATAATTCCAAACAAACGCTGATAGGGACCTTAGAACATGATTTCAATGCTTTCAATCGAGGCCTAATTTTGAATTCTTATTATGAATCCAATAGCGGTCAGGAACCTAAGGTCGAATTCCAATATGTGGAGGTCCAGAGAGGAGAGGGTTCCTATGTCTGGGAGGACTTCAACCAAGACAGCCTAATGACTGTCAATGAATTCAGAATAGCTCCACAAAGTGACCTTGGCCAATACGAAAAGATATCAATATTCAACAATGAGTTCTTGAGTTCTAATAAAACTATCCTCAATCAATCTCTTAGAATTAATCTGAAGAAAATTCTAAAAGACAAGAAAACTTTTCCGACCCGATTTCAACTCAACTCCAGATACAGAATAGACCAGCGGTCAGCAAGTTCTGATGGAGGTGGATTTGTAAAAGCAATAATAACAGATCTCCGGGACACTACACTGATTAGTTACAATGCCTCTATGGACCATAGTCTATTCTACAATAGAGGGAATGTCAGCCATGACATGCAGTTATCTTATAGAACCTTTGATAATGTTATAACACAGATCACGGGAAGGGACAGCAGAGGAACTGAAGAACTCTACTTCAGAGGGAGGTACAATCTTATAAAATCGATTGATTTTATATTAGAAACTGGACTAGGAAAAAAAGTATTTGCCTCAGAAGCTTTTCCAGATCAAGACTTCCTAATAGACTTCTGGAGAGTTGTACCTCAGTTAAGTTACAGACCTTCGCCTAAGCTTAGAATAGTCACCAAGTACTCCCAGGAGTTTAACAACAATACCATTGGCGGTTTAGAAAATTCTAAGAATCAAAATCTAAATATGGAACTGACCTGGAGGCAATCCTCCAGCTCTAGTTTCCAAGGTACTTTTGGTTTAGTATTCATAGAATTTAATGGCGACAGTAGCACACCAGTAGAATTCGAATTGCTACAAGGTCTGCAGGACGGTACAAATTTTCTTTGGAATATTAATTATACCAGAAGGGTCGCTAAGAACTTTGATATGATACTAACCTACAATGCAAGAAAATCTGAAGATGCACCAATGGTCAATAATCTAGGTGCCCAATTAAGGGCTGTCTTCTAGATAAGACTTATAAAAAAGGAGACAGCTCAATCACTATCTCCTTTGACTAAAATGATATCAATCTCATAACAAAAGAGTCTTATAACGACTCAATCTATGTACCATCTGATTATTCCTTATTTGATGACATCCTTAATTACAGGACTCATATAGTTTTTGATTAAGTCTTCCAGAGCATGAGTCTTAATTAGTGTAAGAAAGAACTCCTCTTTGTCATTCATAAATCTCAACAAAGCCAATTTCTCTCCAGATCCAATCTTTAATCTCTTCCGAAGATCCTTAGGTAGTACTAGCTGCCCCCTGTCATCACAAGAGACTATAGCTTCTACTGAGAATTTTCCTTTATCCATTAGACTTAAAATCAATGTAAATATATCAGAATTTTTTGTTTTTACAGTTTTTTCTGATTTTTCTATATTTTCTGATTAGTTATTTATCCATTCTCTGTCGCCTTTGGTCTTATTTATACAACTTAACTTAGTGGACACTGTATATATTTGTAGTATTCATTAAAAATCAATAAGGGCCTAATATGAAATCAACATCGATTTGCATCTTACTTTTACTGTCTTTTAGTCTTTTTAGCCAGCAGCCATGGAACCTGAAGGACGAAAGTCAAATCCAAAAGAGACATGACCTAGAAAGAGAAGTAGTACCAGATGCCTACTCTACCTTCCACTTAGATATCAAAATGCTAAAATCACTCCTCAGCGAAGCGCCAATGGAGGATGTATACAATACACGAAAACAAGGTGTCAATGTGAGCCTACCTATGCCGGATGGGTCTACTAAGGAGTACAACTTCGTAGAAAGTCCTTGCATGAGTCCTGTACTTTCTGCAAAATACCCTAGCATCAAGAGTTATAGAGGTACCTCGCCAGAAGATGGAAGTGTAACAAGAATAGACATAAGCAACCTTGGCTTCAGAGGAGCAATAGAGAGTCATGAAGGGCTCATCTATGTAGATCCCTACTACACAGAAGCTGATGGTCATTATGTCACCTATTATGTAGCGGACCATCATGTAGATGCGGATGCATACTCTGCTACTTGTGGAGTTACTTCATTTGACGAAGATCACTTCGTACAGAGAGGCCTAAAGAAAAAAGTAAAAACTGCGCCATCTAAGCACTTAGGAGAACCTGTAATCAAGACCACCTATAGATTTGCCCTAGCTTGTACAGGAATGTGGGGAAGCCAGCAAGGAGGAACTGTAGATGCTGTCCTACCTAAAATGAATAGTGCTGTCAATAGACTGAATGGGCTACTCGAAGACGAGCTCGCTATCAAGTTCGAGCTCATAGATGATAATGACAAGTTGATTTTCTTCTTTGATACAGAACCTTATACTGAACCAGATGCAGGTGGCGTCACTCTAAGAGAAAATACAGAAGTCATCAATAGAGCTATAGGGGAAGGAGCTTATGATGTAGGTCACGTCATCACAGTGTCGTGTACAGACGGCGTCGCAGGAATTGCCTTTGGAGGTTCTATATGTAGTGTAAACAAGGCCGCAGGTGTAAGTTGCGTAGGCAACAGACCTCTTCTCAACTTCATGGTCAATACTACAGCCCATGAGATAGGGCATCAGTTCAGTGCAGGTCATACTTGGGCAGCTTGCTCAACTGATCTAAATGATCAGTTTGCAAGTCAAAGTTCTTGTGAGCTTGGATCAGGGGTTACTATCCTCTCTTATAATGGCTCTTGTGGGACTAACAATATTAGTGGCCCTAGACAGTCTATCTATCACAGTTGCACTCTAGAACAAATGCAGTCCTATGTACTGAATGGTAGAGGAGCTGGATGTAGTGATCAGGTAGAAACAGATAATCACCACCCTGATGTATGGATAGAGCAGCAAGGAGGATTTACTATTCCTATCCTCTCTCCATTTGAGCTTGCGGGAGACGCCTCTGATATGGATGGAGATAACTTAGTATATAGCTGGGAACAAGTGGATACTAAATCTATCCCTGCAGGTGTAGGAGATCCGTCAGGCCCCCTATTTAGATATGTAGCACCTTCTAATAATAAAGAAAGAATGTTTCCAGGCTTGAGCTATGTACTCAGCCAGAACGATTGGAGAGAAGAAAGATGGCCTACTACTACAAGAGAATTCAACTTTAGATTTGTAGCAAGAGATGACAACCCAACCGCTGGAGGTGTAAGCTGGGCAGATATTACTTTTAATTCTTCTGACTCTGCCGGCCCATTCATAGTGACTACTCCGAGTGAGTTTACAGAATCAGAACCAGGTAAGACCATGCTCATAGAATGGGATGTCGCTAATACTGATAATGACATAATCGATTGCCAATATGTAGATATATATTTATCAGAAAACAATGGTGAGACTTTCCCTCATTTACTCAAAGCTAGGACTCCGAATGATGGATCAGAAATTGTAAATATTCCAAACATTACCACAGGTAGTGGCATCATAAAAGTAAAAGGAAACAATACTATTTTCTTTAATGTGGGTAGAGGCCTCGTACAGGTTAACGAACCTTCTGCTCCTACATTTTTTGTAGATGCGCCAGTGAAGACTTTTGATGTTTGTCTTCCTGATGTTGTCAATGCAGAAATCACTGCAGAATCATTATTAGGTTTTGGGGAGGAAGTCACACTAGAGGTCATCTCTGGCTTACCAACTAATGCCACACATAGCTTCAGCCAAAATCCAGTACCTCCGGGAGCCACTACAATGCTTAATGTAGATCTTTCGCAAGTAAGAGATGAAGGTGTCTACAATGTAGTAGTCCAAGCTTCTGCGCCAGGCGTAGATACGGCAGAATTACACCTTTCTATACTTGCCGCAAGTTCTTTCTTAGATGGATTTGGGTTGACTTTTCCGGAGAATGGCGTAAGAGGTGTCTCGACTTTTCCTGAGTTTGAATGGAATGGAACTGATAACGCAGATGGCTACAGAATAGAATTAGCAACCAACCCTAGTTTCAGTAACGAAAGCATGATCTTCTCGAGAGAAGCAGGCATCGAGACTTCTGCTACAGGTCTTATAAATCTGACTAATAGCACTTTATACTACTGGAGAGTAGTGGCTTACAATTCTTGCTTAGGAGAGGTCAGTTCAGAGGTCTATACTTTTGGGTCTATTGCACTGAGTTGCGCTGCCAATGCAGCTATAGATATTCCATCTATCATACCTAGTACAGGCACTCCTGATATAGAATCAAAAATTCTAATTGAATCACCTGGAAATGTGACAGATGTCAATATCTCGGTACTAAAAGGAAATCACAAAGAGATAAAAAGTCTACGTGCGACACTGACCTCTCCGAGTGGTACTTCATGTATCCTTTTCCAAGGTGTTTGTTTAAATGTAGAAACTATTGATGCAGGGTTTGATGATGAATCTTCATTTCCTAATGGCTGTCCTAATTCTAATGGTAGAAGAATACGTCCAAGAGAAAACCTTTCAATATTTAATGGAGAGAGCATAGAAGGAGATTGGATCTTAAAAATAGAAGACACTGAACCAGGCAATGGAGGACAACTCAATGAATTCCAACTAGAGCTTTGTTCTGATAGTGCCCTAGACAATCCGTTCATTGTAAATAATAACGTATTAGAAGTACTTACGGGTAGTGCAAGATTCATCTCAGCAGATGAATTGCTTTGTGCAGATGATAACAATACAGAAGAAGAGTTACTCTATACACTAGTGGTACCTCCGACTATAGGAACACTAACAATGGATGGTACTACTCTTGCTATTGGTGATCAATTCACACAAGAAGAACTCTCGTCAGGTAAACTTAGGTATGATCATAATGGATCTCAAGATGCTACTGACCAGTTTGTCTTTACACTAATTGATGGTGAAGGCGGCTGGATAGACCAGACACCTTTCACAATAAATATGACTGAAGACGGTGCTTCTAATACTAATGATATAGAAGAGTCAGATTCATTCTTTAGTATCTATCCTAACCCTACTAATGATATCTTATTCATAGATCCTGTGGTCAGCAATAATGACAACTGGAACTATACTATAAGCTCTATAGATGGGAGGAGAATCTTAGAAGGTACACTAACAGGTAAGACGACTTTAGATTTAGGCAACCAGTCTGCTGGAATATATCTACTGAATCTTTCTAATGGTGTGCAGAAGTTATACAAGAAAGTATTGATTCTAGACTAGACAATACATTCAACCATAAATAGAAAGAGGGCCATACTATTATAGCCCTCTTTTTTTATAATACTCAATCTCTAAATCTTAATTGTTCATTTCTTGGAGGCACAAGATGGGTGGATTAGTTTGCTCATATATTTCTTCCACCTTGAGCACCTTTAATATCTTATTATAATAACCGCTTACATTCACTGAGTTAAACTCCTCTATCACCAAGTCTGACTCCTTATCAAAGGCAAAGCTTAGGCGCAGAGGCTCCTCACCTTCGTCAGTGAGTAGTACGATTTCTTCTCCTGCTGTTTTATCTATTTGGCCACTGTAGACAGCATACTGTCCCATATTATAGATTCCGAAAAAACTAAAAACGCCAAGTCCCGTCGTGAATAATAAACCCATCAATAAACCGGTTACACTAAGTATCTGTTTCATATCATTCAATTTTTAGTTCTGGTGATTCAATAATTTACTCTACTAAGTTCTGATATCCCTAGGGACTAATACACAGTAGTAACCCCATTTTCTATACTAGGGAAAACCCTAAAAGTTCGGATACTAAGCTGTTCTAAGTTGACTTGAGTTCAAGTTGGCAAAGAGGCCTTTGTATAGCAGCGGTTTTGGATAGGCCTTTAGATATTCATACTTGAGGACATCGTGGGAGGTCACTATACCTAGTAGATAATTCTTCTCATCTACTACAGGCAAGGCATGAAATCGATTATCCAGAAAGATCTCTGCCGCCGTCCCTATCTTATCCCATGGATTAATCTTAGCGATTCTAGTGGTCATAATATCCATAGCCAAAACCTTGGCATAATCATCAGGAGCGATTTTATTCTTCCACAGATCATAAGTGGTCAGAAGACCTACCAATTGGTGCATTTCATTCACAACAGGCAGGTGATGGATCTTATTTTTCATAAAAATCTGCCTAACAATAGATAAATCCGTGGTGGGACTGACAGTAATTAGATTAGTCGTCATAATAGACTTTACAGCTTCATTCATCATAATAATAGAATTTGTAGTTAATAAATATTATGAATAAGTGCCCTGTCGTACATTAATATATTGACAATATAAATAAATAGCAAATTATATACCTAATTATTGTTATTCTGTGAAACATTTGTTAATAAATATTAAATCAATTGCTACGCAACGAAATTTTGACTTCAGGTATATTAATAAGTGTGAGTCGACCTACAACATTAAAAGGAAACATACTTTCCATTACGAGACTTAAATTTTAACTTAAAATGATGAAGATCAAATATTCAATATTCCTCCTTCTAGTCCTACTAGCCATAGGATGCCAGAAAGACGAAATAGGTGTAACTGAGACTACTATAACAGGTCCTCAGACAATAGAAACCATACAGACCAGTGTATCTGGCTTAGTCACCGACCAAGATGGTAATCCACTGGCTGGTGTTTCTGTCCAGTATAAAGCTGATTTTTTAGAAACAGACGTAAACGGGTACTTCAAAGTAAAGGAAGCTACAGCTGCTTTTGACGGCGGCCTACTGAAGTTCAACCAAGATGGATTCTTCAAAAATTACAAATGGTTCTACCCTCAGCTGGAGGACAATGCCTTTGTAAGAGTTGTCATGGTAGAAGAAAAACTAGTAGGCAGTCTATCCTCCTCAGAAGGTGGTACAGTAACTCTGAATGGAGGAGCCACTGTAGAATTCCCTGCTGGGGCCATAGATGCTCAGGGTGATGTAAAAATCTATGGACACTGGTATAATCCTATCGGCAATAAACTAGCAGAAGAAATGCCAGGAGACCTTAGAGGCATAGATTCAGAGCAAGCTTTAGTACAACTAGCTACCTATGGAATGGTCGCTGTAGAAATTAGAGATGCCAACAACAATGACATCCAACTGAAAGATGGTACTACTGCAACAATTACTTTCCCTCTTCCAGATGAGCTACAAGAATTCGCTTCTGAGACCATCAAGACCTGGTCTTTTGATGAAGACAGAGCTTACTGGCTAGAGGAAGGGACTGCAGCCTTATCAGAAGGTAACTATGTAGCAGAAGTGAGCCATTTCTCTTTTTGGAATTGTGATGCCCCATTCCCAGTGGTACACATTAAAGGAAGATTAGTAGATAGTAATGGCAATGGGCTGACAGGTGTAAAAATGTGTATCACAGACTTATCTAGATCCATCACTAGAATGGGTTGGACCTCATATGGTGGCGTCTTCTGCGGCAAGATTCCTAAGAATGCCCCATTGAAGATAGTTGCTAAAGATGAATGTGACGAAAACATCATCTACCAGGGAGAAATAGGACCATTCAGTGAAGATATAGATCTTGGTGACCTAGTTGTAGACAATACATCTTCTCTGAATGTCACTGGTAGACTTTTATGCAATGGTGTCCCAGTTACGAACGGCTATGCCCTTATCGCTCTCACTAATGGCGCTCAGTTTGTAGCAGAGACAGATGATGATGGCAATTTCACTATTTCTCTTCCTCAATGTGAGCTGAATAAATTTTCCATAAAAGGTTACAGCACAGATAGTGACTCCGCTTCTGAGTGGGAAATCTATGAAGACATAACAGATGCTGTTTCCGTTGGAAACATAGAAGTTTGTGATGGCGCTGTAATCCTTGATGAGTTCATTAAATATAAAATGGATGGAAGCATCGAGTTCGTTCTAGAGACTCCAGAAGCAAGACTAATAAATGGACAACTGAGAATCTTGGATAATGACAACCAAGAAAATGGCGTGAACTTATTTTTGGATGCCCCACAGCAAGGAATAAATAATGTAAAAAGACTCCAAGCTTATCTAAGCTCAGCTAACCTAGGCGGATCTTGTGGAAGCACCAATCCTGGAGACCCTGGATGTATAAATATGATCTGTGAGCTAATAACATACGATGGTCTTCTAGGCAATTACATAGAAGGAGAATTCATGGGTACTCTACCCAATTCAAATGGACAAGACATAGATATTATGGGCAGCTTCCGAGTACGCTTAGATGAGGTCATTAGTGAATCTATTATCTCTGGATATGTATGGGATGATACTAATGAAAATGGTGTAAGAGATGTAGCTGATGGTGATAGCCCCCCGTCATTCAGTAGAGTATTATTATACAAAGATGATATCCTTGTACAGTCTGTAACTACAAGAGCTGGAGATGGGTTTTATTCCTTTAGTGTAGAGCCAGGTAACTACTACATCAATTTCACTAAACCTGGAGGATATAGATATGTAGACCAAGGTCAAGGAACGGACCCAAGCATAGACAGCGATGCAGATCCTGATACTGGAAATACGGAAGAATTTGTCGTAGATGGAACTTCCAGCTATGCCTATGATGCAGGATTATTTTTTGTCGGTGGTGTCCAATGTATAGAAGTCAGAACTTCTAATGCGTCATGTGGTGCTGCTAACGGTAGCTACAGATTGATAGTTGATTCTCAGGATTCACTATTCTGGGAAGACTATGTTCTAGAAACGTATCAAGGGATGACTCTTGTATCTTCCACAGAATTCGAACCATGGGTACCTGTGACTAATCTTGCCTCAGCAGATTATACTGCAACTCTAATGTATAATGGAACAGAGATATGCTCGGTAGATTTTACAATTGAAGAGGGATTAGAATGTGAATTTTGGCCTTTTGTAGAATGTGATGGCAATGAATATTTTGGCTACACTGAATATAGTTGCAATACCCAGGTAACTGTATTGTGGGAAACAGGTGAGACAGGTACAGCTGTTTCTATTCCAGGACCAGGTATATATAATGCTACCGTTACGGATGAATTCGGTTGTGAAGAAATATTCGCTGTGGACTTTACAGACGTTCCATTGCCTCAGATCCAAGGCACAGTATGGGTGGATTCTATCATAGGAAATCCTAATCTATATGATGCTGGTTTTGAAAGAACCTTGGCCAATGTAGAAATTTCTCTCTACCAGAACGGAAACCTTGTAGACATGACTCTAACTAATGCTAACGGAATCTATTCATTCACACCTGCAGGAGGAAGCGATTACACAGTAGGAGTAAGTGTTCCATCAGGTTTCGCATTAGTAGAAAAATTTGGACAAGATCCAAACCAATTATCAGATAGTGACATAGAGCCAACTACTGGCTTATCAGATCCTTTCGCATTAGAGGAATGTGGCGGATATAAAGGAATTATGATCGGCCTAAACCCAGAATAGAATAACTGATACAAAATCAGTACAGACAGTTTGAAAAAGCAACTCACAATAGAAGAAATTATCCTAGGATGTCAGCAAGGACAAGCTGAATGCCAGAGAGCCTTGGTAGACAACTATTCTGAGCTTTTATACTCCGTATGTCTTAGATATACAGGAGACGAGACTAAGTCAAAAGATATCCTGCAAGAATCTTTCATTAGAATCTTTAAGTTCTTTAAGAGCTATGATTCTGACAAAGGTTCATTGACAGCATGGATGAGAAAAATTACTGTGAACGTTGCGTTGAGATCTCTGAGCAAAAAAAACTTGGAGGTCTCAACTCTCACTGTCGATCTTAATAATAGGATCGTCGTAGAGCCCGAAGTGATGGCAAACTTTGGCAAAGAAGATCTGATGAAAATCGTCATGACTCTACCTGACGGATATAGACAGGTCTTCAACTTATCTGTGATAGAAGGATACAGCCATAAAGAAATAGCGGAGATGCTCGGCATCCAAGAAGTTTCTTCTAGATCCAATCTATCACGTGCCAAACAACTTCTTAGAAAAAAAATAAAAGCATTTAAAAATTCTGACCAATGGATCAAGACAAGTTAGACCAGATATTCAGAAGTGAACTTCACGACCATACTACTGCCTTAGACAAAGACAGTCTATGGGCTAATATAGATCAGCAACAAAAAAGAAACACTAAGTTTTTTGCGCTCAAGTTGTTGAGTCTAATTGTAGCTGTAGCTATGGTGACTATATACTTTATTAACTCTAGTTCTGAAATTACAGCAGAAGACCCACTTGCTCCCGTAGAAAACTATTCTATACAACCGTACTCTCAGGCACACCTAGAATCTTCAAAAAAAGAAACCAACAATACCAACCTAACCAAAGCAAAGAAAGCTATCACTCAGAAAGCTGAAAGCATTAGAGCAATTAAAAAAATTAACAACACGAAAACTACGAGTAACCCTACTACAACGAATAAAACATCAGCAACTCAAACTACAGCGTCATCCACAGCCAATCATTCTTATACTGCACCGCTTCTAAAAAACATCAGTGAGACCAGAACAACTCCATCAGCAAATAACAAAGTATTTTCTAGTAAGGATAAGAGTACTGTAGCACCATTACAATCTAGCATAGCGGCCATAGCTAATAAGAAGAACGAGCTATCGTATGCTCAGCGATTAGGCATGCAGGCACTATCGCCTTTGAATTACAATAGACCACCGTTCAGTAGAAATGACAAGATAGAATGCTACGACCACAGGAAGAAAGTGCATCCTTTCTACTTAGAAGTATATTCTAGCGTAGACTTCATCAAGAACTGGCTCTCGGCAAATGGCAATGAAGAACTCAGCTACCTTAATGAAAGAAAAGCGACGCAGACACAGCTACAAGGTTACCGTGCTGGTCTAAGACTAAAGTATCTTACTCGGAGTGGACTATATTTCAAGGCAGGTGTGGAATTTGGTGCTATCAGAGAACGTTTTGATAGATCCGAAACAACAGAAAAAACAGAGATACTTCCTAACCAATTATTAGAGACCATAACACAAGCGGATACCACTATCTACATATATGGAGATGCGCCAGTCACTATCGTAGAAACTACCTCATGGAAAGTGTGGAATACATATAAGACGGTAGGGATCCCTGTCCTCTTAGGATATCAGACCGAACTAAAGAAATTCAATCTAGGCATAGAACTAGGAGCTATCTATAATGTGCTCTATAAGTTTGAAGGTATGCTACTAGACAAAACTCTAGTGCCTACTATGGATCCAGATTTTTTCAAGAATAGAATCAATACCTCCCTGACTGGCGGCTTGTCTCTGGGGTATAAACTGAATAGTAGATATACTGCTATGGCTTATACAAGTTTTAAGCACAATCTTTCTGACATAAACAATCAATACAACCCTATCACTCAATCCAATAGTAAAATTGGTATAGGTATCGGCCTTGAAATCAAGTTATAGACAGATTATACTGTTAACTTATGTATTAAATGCTGGTCTACACGTTCTTAAGTATTAACATTTTAAAAATATGTAGTGGTTTTGTAGTGTTTTGTAGTAGTCGTGTAGGCGGTATAGTTGGGGGCCATACTTAATATTAGAATAGTTTTGCATATAAGTATTTAAGGGTATTAAAAACTTTAATTTTCTCAATTTATTTTTAATTAAGGGTATTAAAAGTGGAGAAGCACTGTCAGAAATGATGGTGCTTCGTTCGTTATAGACCTAAAAGTAATAGCGAGATATCTCTCTGTATAGCTCATCAATTAGCTCCTCAGCGATATCATCTTCATCTATTCCCGAATTATTATTTCTATTGTTCTTATATCTATTGGGTATCGCTCGCTCATCGCCACTTAGTTCATACCGTTCTATTGTAATGACTTCTTCCTCGTTAAATGTGCGATCTCTAAAATCACAATATTCTCTAGAGCCTCTAACATTGACTGCTGCGCCCCAGTAGTATCTAATATTCTCCGCGATTATCGTCACAGCACCCTCTACCGTCCTGTAGATAGGTTCTCTAATAGTACGGCCAGAGCTATCCACAGAAGTATTATATCCATCTTCTATTCTTTCCGAGAAGGTCTCCACCGTTCTACTTTGATTAATACTTCTCTCTAAGCTAGAAAAGTCTATTTCCAGCTTGCAGTCAGCATCCACCATTCTCTCATAGACAATCTGGTAAAAATCCTCACTTTCTCTTTCTATATCAGAGAACCGTCTATCTATGGTCCATTCGTAATTTCGCCCAAAAGGGGCATCTGCCTCTACCAAGATGAGCACGACTCCCCTATCAAAGGCTTCGTCCATAAGGGTAGTGATATTGGTGAAATCAGGATCATATGACTGTGTCTTTTGGAAATATGCGAAAGCCTCCTGGGCATAAAGTTTGTTGCCCGAATCACTGTAGTCATCCATACTCATCAGCCCAAGCTCGTGATAATTAAGTGCGATATCCATTCCTAAGCTATCCGAGAAACTTTCGACAATTCGCATCTCTGAGTCAAAATCACTATCGAGGTAGACCTTACCGCTGTAGTATAGCCTAAGTAAATCATCATAGTTCGCATAGGCCAGCTCCCAGTCTTCTATCATATCACTGTAGAGATAGGTCTCTGCTTCGTTAGATTTCTGGGCTACGATTTCATCAAAGGACTTATTCAATATTGTTTTATCCCTTCTACTTTTCTTTCCTTTTTTGATGTTTTTCAGAGCGGCATTGTACGCTTTCTCATACTTCCCCTTATCGAAACTCTTCTGCGGGCTACTGCAGGCCAAGATGGAAAGCAACGAAAGAAGGAGATAAAAATATTTTTTCATCTTTATAGCTTGTGTTCAATGAAAGATAACTGAAAACCTGAAGTCAGACTTCAAAAAGTAAGTTAAATAAAGATACTATAACTCTGTAGCGGTATGAAAATAGCATTTTTTGATTCTGGAATGGGGGGGCTTACAGTGCTGCAAGATGCTGTTAGATATTATCCTAGCGCCCATTATATCTACTTTGCCGATACAGAGAATGTGCCTTATGGTACCAAGACCAAAAAAGAGATACACAAATTAGTGGACAAGGCTGTCCATTTTCTATCCCAGAAAGATATAGACATACTGGTACTCGCTTGTAATACTGCTACTAGTGTCTCTGTCAAGAAACTCAGAAAGAAATATAATTTCCCTATAGTCGGCATGGAACCTGCTGTCAAACCAGCTACAGAACTAAAAAGACAACGAAAGAAAATTCTAGTCTGCGCGACTAAGCTCACCATAAAAGAAGACAAGCTAAAACATCTGATTTCTAACCTTAATGCTAATGATGATGTGAAACTCCTTGCCCTAGGAAAACTAGTACGCTATGCTGAGAAACAAGAATTCGAATCGAAAAGAGTAACAAAATACCTAGAACAGAAATTCGAAGATATAGACTGGAGTGAATACAAAGCCATCGTCCTCGGCTGCACCCATTTCGTTTACTTTAGAAAAGCTATTCGGTCTGCTTCGGCTAGTCATATAAAACTTATAGATGGCAACCTCGGGACAGTACGAAGAATGCTACACCTATTGCCTGAAAACAAAAAGCAAAAGAAGCTGAAAATCAGTTACTACAGAAGTATGAAGAAAGCAAAGGAAAAAACCTTCGAGCCATACGCCTCCTATTACAACTCAAATCTCACGGACGACAGTGAATCTTAGACCTTCTAAGGGAGGATCTGTCTGACCTTGTAATTCCATTTCTACAAAATCGCTTTGGTCATGAAACATTAATCTTCTTCTATCAGGAGACTGTGACTCTTGATAAAAGGCATGCTTGTTATTTCTTGATGTCTCGTGAATATACTTTCCTAAGGACTTACTCTGAGCTCGGCCCATATCATCCTTATAGTTCAGCGTCAATTCTAGATACCCACGTATCATAAATACGTTAATAGCATAATCTCTCTCAGAATCTGAAGCAGTATAGGTATCTGAAAGTGACTTAATTATATCTTGGATCAAATCATCTCTGCCTTTAAAATCAATCGAAACGACTCTGAAGTCTTTACCTACCTGATGAAAAACCATCTTGCCCCCGTCTATGATAGCACCATTGGAGTTACGGAAGATTCTATCTAATCGCTGATTGAGGATAGCTTCCTTTACCTCAGAGGTCATAATGCTTTGATACCTATCTATAAACTGCGACTTAGAAGTCACATCTTTTATAGGATATCTGATGAGCTCTGCAATTGCTTCACTGTTATCCGTCCTGACCATTTCCTTGAACATAATGAGGAACATCTTGAAACTTCGTGGATCTCTAATGGTCGCAGACTCCCAACTAGCAGGAACCGTTCCTTCCCATTCGAGGTCATCATTATTAAGCTCGTCTACATAGGAATGATCATTAGCAATTCTGTTCTTGAGCTCTGTGGACTTATACTTTACAGCTCCTCCATAGACCCAACCCGTCTTGCCAGAAGCTTGATGTCTGACCTTGAGCCATGGTTCGAAATGATACTGACCTCTCAGCTTTAGAATAGGTCTTATGATAGAGTGCTGATCTAAATATAAGAGGGTATCCTTTTCTGAGATAGTGACTGCCGTACTAGCGTTCATGCTAGAATCAGTTCTGATACGGAGTCTGTCTAAGCTTGCAAAAAGGAGCTTGCTTATAGTTTTGGGAGCTTGTTCTTTTGTACTCTCCAGTGAGGATAGCGTTTCATCTTTCTGTAGTACATCTGTCCTCTCATTTTTACAGGAGAATATCATAATCAGAAATAATACGAATATGCACTTTTGACCTTTCATGCTTGCCTTTGGCACGAAATTACAAAGTAGTCACAACTAAAAAGAAAGAATCTCTAGATGTTACTTAAGGACCATACTCTCCTTAGAAAACTGCTTGAAACTAACTATAACAGCTACTATAGCGAGTACAATTAAGGAAAGGACTATGCAGGCATACTGACCAGTATTAATGGTTCCAGCAATGATCTCCTTAGTCGCTAAGGCAATATTCAGAATAGGCACGCAGGCGGTCTTCCAATCCAACTCTATACCGGGCAGCATCGCCATAGCTGCTGGCAAGAAAATGATAAACGTTAGTGGCGACACGATGCTCTGAGCTTCCTTAAAGCTTTTTGCCTTGATCACTAGCGCCGCTAGTATCCCTGCAAAGAAAATACACAATGGGACCAACATAGCGAGTAGCATGACCACAAATTTTGTGCTCACAATATTATTAAGTACTTCAAACATGTCTTCTGGCATATCGGGTAGCAGCTTGACACCTATGTACATACCTAGTATACCCATCACTGCCGCAGCAAGACCCATCACAGATATGGTCATCACCTTACCGAGCATAATTTTAAATCTAGATGCTGGCACAGTCAGCAGGGTCTCTATCGTGCCTCGCTCCTTCTCTCCTGTCACTAAATCAAGAGCGGGGTACATACAACCCATGAAGCAAAAAATGATAAACATATACGGCAGGAATCCTCCTGCAGTCTTACCTATGAATTCTTTCTTAGGGGCAATGTCATACCGCGTAAGATCTATGGGATCTATAGAAGATTCAGAAATAGCTAGAGTCTGGATTCTCTTATCCAAGAGTTCTTCCTCATACTTTTCTACTATAGACGAGATTCTATCCTTCACCATAAGGTTGGTGGACTTGAACCACATATTGACCTTAGTAGTCTTAAGGTCTACTTGGTCCTGTGTAAAGTTACCTTTGAAGGTCATCAGCGCATCTAGACTGTCTACTAAGATGGCATCCCGACCTGACTCCATAGTCATACCTGTAATAACTTCAATCTTAGCTGTATCTACACTTGCTACAAATTCTGCTGGTGCTTCTATGAAAGCCAACTTGAGTTTTTTATTCTCCTCCTTTTCCATGATGGTCTTCATCATGAAGGTCATTCCATACATTAAAAAAGGAATCAGAACAGCGGGCATAATAATAGCCGTAATCAATGTTCTTCTATCTCTTAGAGTATCAATAAACTCTTTCTTGAAAACAGTAAGTATAGTATTCATCTAAGTTGGTTAGGCTGTTATCGATTGTTGGCTTTGAGAAACAATATTTATAAATGCCTCAGTCAATGAGGTCGATTTGTTTTGTTCTCTGAAATTTTCCATGCTATCATTGTAGATTAACTCTCCCTTTGCAATAATAGCTAGATCGTCGCAGAGCAAGTCTACTTCAGACATTATGTGAGAAGAAAAGATAACAGTCTTCCCTTCAGTCTTACACTGTCTGATGAGGTCTATAATACTGTTAGCAGTGATGACGTCTAGGCCTGAAGTCGGTTCATCAAAGATCACCACATCTGGATCGTGTATCATACTACGTGCTATAGAAACTTTTTGTTTCATTCCTGTACTCATCTGACCGATACGTTTCTTAGAGAATTCGTGGATACCTAACCCCGTGAAGAGCATGTCTTTTCTTTCTGCAAGCTTCTTACTATCCATCTCATGCAGCTTACCGAAATATTCTACTATTTCGCCAGGGTTAAGTCTGTCGTACAGATTAGTAGATCCTGTAAGGAAACCTATCTTTCTTCTGACGGCTTCAGAGGAAGTTTTGACGCTATGTCCACAGATTTCTATATCTCCTTGGGTAGGACTTAAGATCGTAGACATCATTCTCAGTGTTGTAGTTTTTCCAGCACCATTAGGTCCTAGCAAAGAAAAGATCTTTCCGGGCTGACATTGAAAAGAAACATTATTGACCGCATTAATGGAGGGAGCAGTAGTTTGTAGCTCTTTTTTCTGCTGCTTACTTAGCTTGTAGGTCTTCGTTACGTTTTGGACATTGATCATAAGTGTCTGCGCTTGAGATGAAGTTGATGTTTTGCTATAAAACCTAAATATGAAAAAATTAGTTTGGACTAATCCCCATTCAAAGACTAAATCAATAAAATAACTGACTGTATGGGGTAAAAACTAGATGAATCTCTTAACTTGTCATACCCTCCATCATTATACATCCACTTTCATTACTCTTAGTAACTAAACGAAAAGATGATGAAGGCACCGACGGCTGTATACAAGGAAAGAAGACAAAGACTTTGTGATAAACTGGGAACTGGAAAAATTTTATTCCTAGGTAATAATCATTCACCTAGAAACTTCAAATCAAATTATTACCCATTTAGACAAGACAGTAGTTTCTTATACTACTTTGGTCTAGATCTCCCTAATCTCAATGCTATAATAGATGTAGATAATCATGCTGCTTATCTGTTCGGAGATAATCCGACTATAGATGATATCGTCTGGATAGGAGACCAAGAGAATCTCGAATCGATGGCCAGCAAAGTAGGTGTAGATAAGGTTCTCTCTAGCAGTGAACTTGATAATCACCTTTCTGATGGGATGCATTACTTACCACCCTACACTTACGACCATACTCTAAGACTACGACAATATTTTAAGCAAGAACCAGCCGCATCTCTAGAACTTATCCACGCTGTCATAGAGCAAAGATCCTACAAGTCGGATTTTGAATTAGCACAGTTAGAAAAAGCGGTAGAGTATTCTACAGTAATGCATACTCGTGTCATGCAGCACTGCAAGTTAGGGCTCAAGGAGAGTGACCTCGTAGGTATTGCTAATCAAGTAGCCTACGAGCACGAAACCGTACTAGCCTACCAACCCATACTGACGACCCAAGGACAGATCCTCCATACTAATGAGTACCATCATGTCCTAGAAGAGGGAGACCTCGTACTCTTTGATGGAGGCTTAGAGGTGAAATCTGGTTACTGTGCAGATCTAACTAGAACTTTTCCCGCTTCAGGAAAATTCACTCCACTCCAAAAAGAGGTATACAATACTGTAGCAACCGCTCTCGAAAAGGCAGTGAATCTCGCAGGTCCAGGAGTAGCATTTCAAGAGCTACATCTTGCGAGTGCTAGAATGCTGGTGGAAGGGATGAAAGCTATAGGTTGGATGAAAGGCAACACAGAAGATGCCGTCACCACTGGTGCTCATACCATGTTCTTTCAGTGTGGTCTAGGACATATGCTCGGGCTAGATGTACATGACATGGAAAACCTAGGCGAACAATATGTCGGATATGCTCCGCCGCATATTAAGTCTACTGAATTTGGCTTGAAGTCCTTACGATTAGCTAAGGCTCTAGAACCTAATAATTGTATCACGATAGAACCTGGCATTTATGTCATTCCACAACTCATAGACAAGTTCCGAGCAGAAGGAAAATTCATGGAATTCATTAACTACAATAAGCTGGAGGCCAATAGAAATTTTGGAGGGATAAGGATAGAAGACAATTTTGTAGTGACTAAAGATGGTGTCAGAAACTTCGGACCACAACTACCTACACAAGCAGAGCAGATCGAAAACTTAGTACAAGAATCTTTGTATCAAGTCTAAAATTCCTCTACAATCAACGATAAATTGTTAGCTTAGGCTCAGGAATGCCGCAATTTAAAAAATATACACTGTATGCTATCCCCTTATTGATAGCAGGCTTTTTACTTTACTACTTTGCTGATATAGTAAGCTATATTATCATGGCCTGGGTGATCTCTATGATAGGTGCTCCGCTAAATAACTTTCTGAGCAAATACCTGAGTCGTGGATTATCTGCAGGACTGACCTTATTTATTTTTGCGCTCTTTCTACTCCTCCTTGTGAGAGTACTTGCACCACCCCTGCTGGACCAAGCAAAAAATTTAGCTGGACTAGATTATGAGAAAATTCTGACAGGACTAGAAGAACCTATTCAAGACACCAAAGATTGGTTAGAAGAAAAAGGTCTTTTAGCACCAGAGATACAGGTCCTTGCAGAGGAAAAAACTAATACTCAACAAGACTTAAAAGCTACCGTCGTCAGACTGGATTCCTTGCTGAAGCTACAAGGAGATACACTTGCGGACACCGGAATAGACTTAGTGATTAATGTCAATACTCCTCCTATAAAAAATGGAGAGATAAATGTAGAGAACAGTTCACCAGATTATCTAACAGGTGTCAAGAATAATATTTTTGAATTATTTAATCCGGCTAAGATTCCTAAACTCCTTAGTTCTTTCGTAGGATTCTTTGGAAATATTCTGATTACGTTATTATCAGTATTTTTTATTGCCTTCTTTTTCCTCCAAGAGAAAGGACTGTTCACAAAAATGGTATCTGCCTTAGTCCCTAATCGTCAAGAGGGTAAAGCTTCTCATGCTATAGAAGAATCCTCTGCTCTACTGATAAGATATTTTGTAGGGTTGCTCGTACAGGCTATGGTGATAACATTGATCACGACCATAGTGCTCAAGTTATTAGGCTTGCAAAATGCCCTACTGATGGCTTTTTGCTTTGCGGTGTTCAACCTGATACCTTACATAGGTCCTATACTAGGAAACCTCTTCGGTGTACTGATAGTGATCTCTTCTAATCTAGACGTCGGATTCTATGATGTCATGCTACCTAAGATTATAAAAACGGTCATTGTTTTTGCGATCTTACAGTTGCTGGATAACTTCATCTTACAACCCAATATCTTTTCTAGATCTGTCAAGGCACATCCACTGGAAATTTTCCTTGTAGTGCTCATGGGTGCCAAGATAGGCGGAGTAGCAGGGATGGTACTAGCAATACCTGCCTACACAGTACTGAGGGTACTGGCCAAGGTTTTCTTATCCGAATTTGATGTCGTCAAGAAACTGACGGCAGGCATCTAAATTACCTATCCTATCCAACGAAAAAATCCACTTCTAACGCTTGGCTAGAAATGGATTTTCAATTAGAATTTTCTTCTTATGCTTATGACCTGTCTTGCTTAGCAAATACCTTCTGCAATAGACCTGTGGTTCTTTGTGATACATCTGATCTGATGCCATCTTCTTTCTTCTCTATCAAATCAAATAGTCCTACCAAAGCTTTAGTATTAATATGATCTGCAAGATCAGGGTTTATATCATTGACGAGAGGAAGAGAATTATATTTAGTAATGGCCTTAGTCCATAGATCTAGTGCTCCGACCTTATTAAGCGAACCTGTCAGTACTGGTTTGAATTCACTATAGAGACTATTGTAGGTTCTATTATTAAGATATTGTGTAGCCGCATTTCGCTCACCCATCAGAATATTCATGGCATCATCGAAGGTGATACTTCTGATCGCATCTAGAAATATAGGGCCTGCCTTAGAGGCTGCATCTTCGGCAGCTCTATTTATTTTTTTGATCATCTCGGCTTCTAGATTTTGAAAGCCTGGGATGAAAGACAATTTATCTATTACCTTAGTTGCTTCCTCAGGCAAGAGGATTTTATATGCAGATCTGTAATAGCCATCTTCAGCAGAAAGAAAGTTTACGCTATTATCGACCCCAAATTGTAAGGCTTCTTTTAGACCATTAGAAACATCTAGATTAGTTAGTGGGGCTTCTGATACTGAATCTAATACCTTCTGCATTGTAGCGGGATCACATGATACCAAGCTGAAGGTTATCAAGAATATTGTCAATGTCTTATACATAATAATTATTTGTAATTAATGAACAGCAAAAGTATAAAAACGAACAAGGAAATGTTTGTAACGTTTTACTATCTCATCAAATAGATAAATAGGCTGCGAAATATAGACGTGAGCGGAAAAGAGAAAAAAGCTAAAGCTTAGTTAATTAACAGATTTTTCACAGAAGACTTTGATAAATTCGCAGCCCTAAGTCAAGCAATTTATTATAAACCATAAATTTTTTCGAGATGAAATTAATGATTATTGTAACCTTTGGTCTCTTTGTTACAATGGGATATTCCCAGTCTAATGACTTGAATGAAGTAAACAAATTGATCAATTCTTTCGAGACGGAGAAAAACATCGAAGACCTCGAAAAGGCAGAAACCATGCTCAATGAAATGTTTGCAGACAAAGCCTTTCGCCCTGATCTAGAAAGCTTAAAAACTAAATCAAAAGTACTGTCTCTGTCCTTACTGAATAGAGAACTAGAAGACCCTCTCTCCTACTCCCAAGATGTACAAAAAGCGTATTCGGCTGCTCTAGAAAAGGATGAAAAAATGACTTATAGATATACCCTACTCAATGATCTCTATACCGCTAAAATCAAGATGATGGAAATGGGTAATGATGCCTATGCAGATGGACAACATAGTGCGGCACATAGTCATTATAAAAATGCTCTAAGTATGAACGACTTAGAACTAGCTTATCCTAAACATGCGAGACAAGACACGTCCCTGATCTTTACCGCAGCGGTATTTGCCACTCTTGCAAAAAAGAATAAAGAGGCTATTTCTGATTTTGAAGAATTACTGTCTATGGAATACAAGAGAGCAGAACTCTATGACTACTTAGCCAGACTTTATGAGGAGGAAGGCATGACAGAAAAAGCTACGAATATTCTAAAGCTAAAAGAGGAAAGACATCCAACCAAGTAAGTATAAACACTAACCAAAAGAGGCTGTCTCATAAGTATGAGTTCAGCCTCTTTTTTTTCATAAAGTCATCTGTACCTTCCTATACGAGGTAATATCCAATGGTAAGTTTCTGGGCTAAGTTTCGTTATCAGAACGCCACTTTTTTGTAAGTCTGAGCAAAAACACAATCCCAATAAGTAGGTGATGCAAGAATAAGAGCTGCGGCTCTGTTATAGACTCACAGACCCTATGAGTTTTAATGCTCTTCATTTCATAGTTAATCCCTATATTAAGGAGATCAAACCACAATGAAATGAAAAACTCAATTCTACTTTTCTGCGCCTGCATATTTACTAGCCTTCTATCTGGGCAAGTTATTACAGAGAATTTTGACTCGGGAATGCCTCAAGGCTGGTATGGAGAAACTTCTGCAGGATTTGATTGGGTAATAGAGAATGGTGGAAAAATAGATCTCTTCAAACAAAGTGAAGGAGATGAATCCCTTTCGCTAATTACGGAGCAGTATGACCTGTCGCAGTATACCAGATTGGAGATAGATGTTGCCGGGTTCAATTTGAGTTTCGTTTCGTCTTCAGTCCCAGAATTACACATTGGGCATTTTCATCCTAATTCGGATTGTTGCTTTGAACCCATTCATACCGTCTATGTTCCTAATACTGCTTACGAGACCTTGACGATAGACATCGCCTCTGTAAATCTTAATACGGCTCTAGTATTCAAACTGGAAGGAGACAAAAGTCATATCCTCAACTTAGACAACTTTAAACTCTACAACGATAAATTTGAAAACAACAGAGCAGCAGCCGTAGAAAATCTGCACTTAGAACCTAGAGTCTCAGCAGAGCCAGGTTTTGATGTTTCATTCTGGATCAGTCCTAAGCTGGAAGCGGATGGCGACTTACTACCCAACCTAAGCTCGATTGATTTTATAAATCTAAATGATAATAAACTGGCCTATAGTTTTGAAAATCCGTCACCAGGAGAAAACTACATGCCTGTCATTGATATAGAGGGAGATGCTGGCTACTACCGCTTTGAAGTATACGGCGTCAATGAGGCTGGCAATGGATACTCTAGATTTACAAAAAATTATTGGCTAGGGCTAGACAGGCCTGGAGCAGTGACCAATCTTACAGCTGCTAAAAGTGGAGATGATGTACTACTAGAATGGACAGCCCCTACGGTGGGTGCAAATAGTGCCCAGCAAGGCGGCAGCTACTTTGATAATATCGTACAATCATATACTATAGTACGGTCAGATGGAAAACAGTTTGTCATTCCTGGTAATGAAACCAGCTTTACAGATATTCTAGATATCCAAGGATCTATAAGCTATACCTTAATTCCTGAAAACCCTTCTGGTCGTGGAACTGAAGCGACTTCAAATATCGTCTATCGAGTAGAAGCAGATTATCTCTACTATGAAGATTTTTATGTCGACGTCGTAGAGAGACCTGATGAGACTTTGGATTACGATTACAAGTGGACAACGCAGTCTACTACGCCGCAGGCTTTCTGGTCTCACTTCTTTTCTAACTTTGCTGGAAATGACGAAGGCGAAATGGCCTACCTATGGGGTGGTAACAATAGCCCGAATACAGTAAGAGCTGTCTCTCCTGAAATAAATACTACGGGCTTTCCTGCCATCTCTATAGAATTTAACCACTCAGTAGATTTTCCAGCCAATCCTAACTTCTCCATGGTACTAGAAACAACCAGTGATGGAGGGGTGACCTGGCAAGAAGCGGCAAGATGGCAAGAGACCAATTCTATAACTGAGCATGTGGTCAAAACTATCGGAAACGATGATGTAGGTGCTAAGAACTTCCAATTTGCTATCTCTGTTCATGGTGATGCCAGCTATGCCAATTTTGGAAGATATGACAATTTTAGAGTTTACTATCAGCCTAGCATTGACCTCATAGCACAAGAAGCAGATATGACTACACGTGAAGAGCCGGGCACAGAAATAGCGCTATTCGGCGTAGTAGAAAACGGCAGCACCCAAGTAGTGAGTGGTACTGCCAACTGTGTCGTAGAACAACGTTATGGCAATGAAGTCCTGAGTACCTTTACAATGGAAGTAGAAGACCTGGGTATCGGTGAAGTCAGAACCATAGATTTTGGGAAATGGAAAGGTCAAGAAGGAGAATATATTGTAAAGATTAATTTTGAAAATCCTGAAGATCAAGAAGTCAACAATAACAGCTACAGTCACCAGTTAGATATTCTTCAGCTGGTAGATAAAGATTATGTACTCATTGAAGAATTTACTGGCACTTGGTGTTCTTACTGCCCAGGAGCAGCCTTAGGCATTGATGACCTTATTACTGAAGGCCAACCTGTACTCGCAGTGGCCTATCACAGAAATGATGACTACGAAACTCCAACGACACAAGAAAAAATGGACCTCTATAATGTACTAGGCTTCCCTACGGTGGTCTTTGATGGACAGATAAATAGTGCTGGTGGTAATGTCTCCTTGAGTATTGCTAACACCTACAGGCCTTTCGTCAATCAACTCAAAGAAGTCAAGGTACCTGTCTCTGTCAGTTTCTATGGTTCTGAGGTCAAAGGCCAGAATTATGAAGCATGGCTAGATATAACTGCGCCAAGTAAAATTGAGAATCCTAATTATGTCTTACGTATGGCTCTCATTGAAGATGGTATTGCTGAAGAATGGCAGGGCTTAGATGTATTGGACTTGGTAGAAAAGGCCTACTTCGAAGCGCCTCTAGATTTATTGGATAATGGTGTCGATAGAAAATTTATCAAGCTTCCAATCCCGATGGGGATGGTCTTAGAAAATAGTCATGCAGTCGCTTGGGTGCAGTCCACAGAAACCAATGAGGTCTTTAATGCCACAACCATTTCTCTGACAGAAACGATGACAGGGACAGAAAATTTAAGTGCAGGAACTCTTAAGGTATACCCTAATCCATTCGGTGAAGCTATAAGAGTAGAGTCTGATTGCGAAAGCTGTAGCTACAATATCTATGCGCCCAATGGAGAGCAGATCTACAAAAATATCGTAGTGAACTATGGTAGAAAAATCAATCTATCAGAGCTACCTAAAGGCATATACCTACTGGAGGAAATCACAATCTCTACAGGAGAAAAGAACTTCCAGAAAATAATAAAGCTATAGAATTAGAAATCCTCTAAGCTTAATCTAGTGCTGACAGTAAATCCTCTACAGGAGGCCTCTTAGAATAGTCTGGATCGTAGAACACATACTTTATGTGCATATCACTGCCTATGACATAGGTTGCTGGTACAGGTAATACTGGCTCTGTATCATTGTTATAGGCATTCAAAGATTGTCCTTTTGCCTTTGCGACTTTCTGATTGTATTCTGGAGTAGTATGATAGAACACTTTGTAATCCTTCATCACTTGGTGATCTTCATCAGAAATCACAGAGTAAAAAATACCCATATCTGAGGCCATCTTTCTAGCATCATCCATTTTCTGAGGAGTGACTGCTATGATACGTGTTCTCTTGTCTGTAGATAACATTTTAAAATTGTCCTGAAACTCTGCCAGATGCTTTGTGCAGTAGCCACACCAGTCGCCTCTGAAAAAAGAAAGCACCACTGGTGTATGTTCTGTATACTCACTCAACTTTATGACTCTTCCTCTATTGCTTTTGAGCTCAAAGTCTGGTGCTTTGTCGCCGACCTTCAATCCTCCTAGGACATTTCTAGAGTCATTAGCGATGCCATACTTCGTTAGATCTAGAGTCGCCTCTGTCATCACTTTTGGTGGTGGTGTAGTCTTTTGTGTTGTCTTAGTAGCTGCAACTGTCTCTGGAGCAGGAGTGACGGTAGCTTGATCTTGCTTGCAGGCCAAAAAGGCACAAGCCATAAATAGGGAGAGGTATAAATTTTTCATGTACTAAAAATAGGAAATAACTAGAAATAGAATCTAGTCAAAAGAACAAGTTGCTTTTACTTCAATTTCAGACCAGCGTCCAAAGTTATAATTTGCTCACAATTGTCTAGGAAGAATGGATCTGTGAGACCATCAAAATTAGCGTCACTATCTTCAGTATCATCTTGACTATAATTCTTTAAAACGAATTCGTATTGAGAAGGCGCATGAAACTGCAAAACATATTCTCTACTAGCTGCATTCAGAAATAAGTAGTATCCCTCATCATCAGTAACAGTGGTCTCCACAAGTTCCATTTCTGGGTAAGTCAGGAGGTCTACTGATATACCTTCTGCTTGAGTATCAGTTGAATCTAATATATGCGATTGCCCAATAGAACTCGGATTATCAATCCATACTCGATTTCCAATGATACTACCAAAAAGCAAGTTGGCTACTACAGGAATAACCATAGTACAACTATCTTCTGGATTCATGACCCTAAGAGTACCATCCATGATTCCATCTCCTTCCAGTACAATAAAGACCTCATCACTGGTCTGCCCTTCTATATCCCATCTGTAAGTCAGACCCATATTAGATGGACCCTTGTATTCAGCCTCTAGGATCAACTTATTATCTCCTCCAGAGCAATCTTTGAGTTCTCTTATAGTGACATAATCCTCATCACCCATGTACTCACAGCAATCAGAAAAATCAAATACCTCATCTACTTCCTTATAAAGGAAACACTGATCTTCCGAATTTCTAATTTTAATATAACCTGAGGCAGGACCATCATCTGTGACGATCATAGTGCTGGTCTCACTGACCTGACCATTTATTTCCCACTTATATTCTGCTGTAGAGGTATCTATTTTATCATAGACGAGATATAACTTCATGACAGGCTTACCCTCAGGATTCATGGAGACGAATTCTGATTCTATACGTATATCATCAGGGTGGCCCACGTAGTAACATGGGTCTTCCTTCACACAACTAGCCAATATCAAAGCTAGTCCTATGGATAAGTATAGTATACTCAGGTAAGAATTCAAATAAGTTAAAACTGTAATACATTAATAAACTTCCCCGATGGGAGAAAGGATAGATAACTTAAATGTATTGTAATTGTAATTAAGAATGTCTGCTTCAGAGAGAAGCTTACTTGATTACTTTTAAGTTGGTCGTGAAGGTGCTAAAATATTTGAGATCTAATACTATTTTTTAACACTTAATCCTTGTGAACCAGTTGTTTTATCTTGATACCGAAGGCTGCAAAAAGCAAGGTCATCAGAGGGCTGATCCAATTAAAAAAGGCATAGACAAAGTACTCGGCGACTCCTACACCTAGGACGCCACTCTGATAGGCACCGCAAGTATTCCAAGGAATCAATACTGAAGTCACCGTCCCAGAATCCTCTATGGTTCTACTTAAGTTTTCTGGCGCTAGACCTTTCTCTTCATAGGCTTTATCAAACATCTTACCTGTCACGACAATAGAGAGATACTGATCAGAGGCGGTCAAATTTAAAGAGAGTGCACTCGCCACTGTAGCTGCAAATAGACCAAACACAGACTTAGCCATACTGAGTAGCGCTGAACTGATTCTAGCCAAGGCCCCTATGGCCTCCATGATGCCCCCAAAAACCATGGCACACATTATAAGCCAGATCGTCCCTAGCATACCATTCATGCCTCCTGAGGAAAACAGATCATTCAGTGCCTCATTTTCTGTGGTAATTGCAACATCTCTTGTAATTGCATTCATCACTCCCTTATACCCTGCCTGCCAGTCGAAAGTCTCAGCTCCTGCTACTTCGGCAACTATACTAGTCTGGAATATAAGTGCAAATAGACCTCCCAACAGAGTGCCTGCCAGCAGTGCTACTAAAGGTGGTGTCTTCTTTATAATCAGCAGGACCACGACGATAGGTACGATGAATAACAATGGCGTCGTATTAAATGAGGCTTGGATACCCATAAGCATATCTGCCGTCTCAGCGCTACCTGTTGTTTCTTGCATAAAGCTGAGCAGAGCAAATAATATGATCGTGATGACCACTGAGGGTACAGTAGTCAAGGACATATACTTTATATGAGTAAATAATTCTGCTCCTGCCATAGCAGAAGCTAGATTAGTTGTATCTGATAAAGGAGACATTTTATCTCCAAAGTAGGCTCCAGAAATTACTGCTCCTGCTGTCATTCCCATAGGAATACCTAAGGCCTTTCCGATACCGACGAGAGCAATACCTACCGTAGCAGAGGTCGTCCAAGAAGAACCAGTAGCTATCGAGATTATAGCACAGATAATAACTGTAGCAGGCAGAAAGATAGCTGGGTTTAAGATCTTCAGTCCATAGTAGATCATAGCAGGGATAACTCCACTGATCAGCCAGGTCCCCGCCAAGGCCCCTACCATCAGTAGAATCAAAATAGCACCCGTGGTAGACTTAAAATTATCTGCCACCTCGGCGATCATGCTTTTATATGAGACGCCATTTCTAAAACCAACTAGAGCAGCAACTGCAGCTCCTAGCAACAACACAAATTGATTAGAACCACTAAGGGCATCGTCTCCAAAAACATAGACATTTATAATCAATAAGGCTACCAGTACAACTAGAGGAATAAGTGCCTCTAGAATATTCAACTGCTTATTAGAAAAGGGCTCTTGAGTGGATTCTACCTTGGTCATGAGACTAAGATAGTATTTTCACAATACTAAAAGATTATACTGAGAAGATTAGAACTGCATCTCTACGACAGCCTTTTTTATTTTGCCATCCATAGGCGGTTGTAACTTGTGCAGACGGACCTTGGCGGCAGTTACATTAGTTAATTCTTGAATCCGCTTGATGATATGCAAGGCGACTGTTTCTATCAACTTCTTAGTTTGTTGCATCTCCTCTTCTACGATCTTGTAGATCTCTTCATAATTGACCGTGTCATCAATATTATCATCTAAGGAATCAAAACTCTTCAGCTCTACAGACACATCACAGATAAAAGTATTTCCTTTCTTTCTCTCTTCATCATAAAAGCCGTGATAGGCAAAAAATTCAACTCCTTCCAGAGATACGATGGTCTTCATATGTTCCTTTTAGTTTAGATATACAATGGATGCATTCAATACAGTCGCGAATGTAACCCAAAGCAAATAAGGAATCAATAGATAAGCGGCTCTACTATCTATCTTTTTGAAAGCTCTAATCGTCGCAATAATCAAAAACCACAATACTATAATGACAACTAGTGCCAAAGCTATCTGATTCCAGTAGAAAAATATTGGGGACCAAATAAGATTCAAAAAAAACTGTACCGCAAAAATCTTAAGGGCAGTGCTTCTAGCGGGAGAAGCTTTTTTATCCCAGATAAAAGCCAAAGCTAATCCTATCAAGGTATACAATAGTGTCCATGCCGGACCAAATACCCAAGACGGTGGCTGAAAAGAGGGCTTTTGTAATTGCATATACCATTCTGTAGTAGCAGAACCTGCCAGTATTCCTGATGCTGAGCCTAATAGTAGGCAGACAAGGACAGCAATAACAATTTTCAATGGAAGGGACAAATTCTTCATTTCTCTTTAGTTGATTTAGGTATCTTCGTTTCTTACCTGATTAAAAAAAGTTGTGTATAGCTTTTACCCTACATATTCTAGGACTCATCAGCTGCTCTACTCTACGATAGTGTTGCTCTGTATCAGTTGCAGCTATAACTCTGCAATAGGGCAAAATGTTCTATCGCCAAGAGTTGCTAACTATGCGATGGATGTGACCTTGGATGTAAATAAAAAGCTCTTAGAAGGACGAACACAACTCATCTGGCAGAACCCCTCTGACGATACGATAGATCACCTCCAGTTTCATCTCTATTACAATGCCTTTAAAAATACAAAATCAACTTTCCTCAAAGAAAGAGACTTCAACTCATTCTTATCCCTAGAAGAAGATGATGAATGTAGATGGGGCTGGAGTAAGATGACTGCCATTACTGATGAGGCGGGTAATAGCTTACTCGATAACAGTCATTACATACAACCCGATGATGCCAACCCTGAAGATCGTACTGTGCTCAAAGTCCCCCTGGTCAAGACAGCAGGACCTAAAGAGAAAATCATTATCAACTTCAGCTGGACTGCAAAGATTCCTAAGACTATGGCTCGGACGGGCTATAACAAGGAATTCTACTTCTTAGCGCAATGGTTTCCCAAAGTAGGTGTATACGAACCTGCAGGTATGCGCTATCAAAAAGAAGGTGCTTGGAATTGTCATCAGTATCATTCTAGTGGAGAATATTATTCTGACTTTGGGCTCTATGACGTACGTATTACCGTACCTGACAACTATGTCGTTGCCGCTTCAGGTCAATTAAAAGGACAAGAAAAAAAAGGAGAAAACAAAACCTGGCAGTTTATAGCTGAGGATGTTATAGACTTTACTTGGTCGACTTCTCCACATTACGAGATCGTAGAAGATCAGTACAAAGACACAGAGATAAAAGTCTATGCCTATCCTGACAAGAAGCACTTTGCAACACGGTATCTGAATACCATTAAATACTGCATGGCTTACCTAGAGGAATATCTTGGCGTCTACCCTTACAGCACCTTATCTATAGTAGATCCTCCTATTCATGGCTTATTCACAGGAGGCATGGAATATCCTACTTTGATCACAGCCCTAAGTTTTAATTCCTTTCCAGCGGGATTCAAAACTCCAGAAACTTTGGTCGTACATGAATTTATCCATCAGTACTTTATGCAGATGGTTGCGACACATGAGGTAGAAGAACCGTGGATGGATGAGGGCTTTACCACTTATTATGAAAGTCGCATCTTGGATAGCTATATGTCAGACTCTACCTCCACGATAGAAGTACTTGGTTTCAATGCCGGAAACAAGGAATGGAATAGAGCGGAGTTTTTTGGATCAGCGACTAACCAAGCCCATCCTAATAGTGTCAAGAGCTGGGAATTCACAGAAGGGGGTTACGGTCCTATCTCCTACAACAAAACAGCGCTGTGGCTGCAGACCCTAGAAGGCCTCATCGGGACAGCTACCATGGACGAAATAATGAAGACTTATTTTCAGACTTGGAAATTCAATCACCCCTGCAGAGAAGATTTTATTGCGATAGTCAATGAATTAGTCATAAAGAATCAAGCTGATAAATATCCAGATGGTATGGACTGGTACTTTGAGCAGGTACTATTTGGTACAGACCTATGTGACTATGCAGTTACTAGCTTGGAGAGTAGAACCAAAGCAGCACATAGAGGTTATCTCAGCTCAGAGGAGCATTGTGAAATCGCAGATGCCGCAGAAGATTTTATTATCAATGAAGTAAAGGTATGTAGAGAAGAGGGTATGTACCTCCCGGTAGAACTCCAGCTGACTTATGAAGACAATACCACAGAAACACAATACTGGGACGGTAAAGATAATTGTAAGACCTTTACTATAGTAGGCCCACAAAAAGTAATAGCCGCAGAAATAGATCCTGACAGAAAGATATTCTTAGACAAGAATTTTCTCAACAACTCCATGCTGCTAGAAAAGAAATCGGGAGGCATCAGAGCCTTATTTGGGAGGCTCATTACCTCTGCTCAGCATAGCCTAGAACTGCTCAGCGTACTCATATGATAGAGCAGGCTACATATAATAAAACTTATACCTCTACCCTACAACTGTATAGAGAAGGATGGAACTGCCTTATCCTCAACTGGAGAGTCCTGTTTCTCTTACATGGACTGAGTTTTCTGATGGTCTTTATAGCTCTGGGCCCACTAAGCAACTTACTGAAGAAAGTAGTCGAAAAAACAAACTACCATGAAGCCATCGCTGGCCCTTTTGACTATACCCTCCTCATGGACATCATCAATAATCACGGCGAAGCGTTAAAACTGAACCTAACCCTACTCCTGAGTTTTGTTATCCCCTTTTTTCTTTGGTTGGTTTTTTCTAGTGGTGGAATGATGCAACTTATTAAACACTACCCTAGGAAAGTCCCACTTACAGAATTTTGGAAAGGTGGTGCAGAATATTCCTTTAGATTCTTGAGACTAGGAAGCTATACCTTGTCTGCACTATTAATACTATGTGCTGCTGGCTTCGTATTATTTAGTGCAGGAGGTCTCAGTCCTTTCGAATTAGAATCAGAAAGTATCCTGATTACTAAATTCTGGATCTTACTAGCCGCTATAGGACTAGGTGCCTTTTTGATATCCATCTTCAAAGAAATAGCTAAGGCTAAAATAGCCTCCAATCAAGATACCTTGATCACAAAAGCTAACCTCGCAGCAGCTGCTGCAACTTTCAGCACTAGAGCTATAGGTCTAGGCTTAGTCAATCTCTTGGTACTTATCGGCTGTACCTTACTTTATCTTTTGATAAAAAAACTAATAGGTCATTGGTTAATTGTAGCGATCATCATAGGACAAGTATTTCTCATCTTGAGAATGGCCTTAAGATTCATCATGCAAGCTTCCTTTTACTTCCAAGAACGAGCGAATGTACAAGCCTAAGTTTCTTTGCCTAATGATCTGCATCATGTCCTTTCTCTTCAGTCAGAATGGGCAGGCACAGGAACAACAAGATTCTCTAGTCTTCGATCATTCTATTTTTCCTTTAGCATTTTTCTTGCCGGAGACCAGCTTGGGCTTAGGAGGTACTGGAATATTGACTTTCAGGAATAGTGGAGAAGATGACAGCAATAGGCCATCGCAGATAATCTATAGTGCTGTCTATACCCTAAAGAATCAATTCCTCTTCTTCGTCCCTTATGAAATCTATGCTCAAAGCAATACACATAGATTTGTAGGTGAGCTTGGATACTATCGATACTTCTACAACTACTATGGAACGGGCAGTACAAGTAGAGCTGCAGATGTAGAAAGCTACTCGGTCAACTTTCCACGTTTTGATTTTTCCTATGCCTACACTAAAAATAAAATCTGGTACTATGGTGCAGGCTTTAAGTATGATGGCTTCGACATCGTAGAACGTGAAGATCAAGGCCTCTTAGATACGGAGCAGCCTATAGGCTATACTGGAGGTACAAAATTGAATTTACAATTCCTCATCGTCAGAGATAAGCGAGATAATATCATCTCCTCTACTCAAGGCAGCTATTTCGAAATCAAAGTCGAGAAAAGCCTTCCAGAATTCATTACTCCCTTTGATTATCATAAAGCGAGTATAGATTATCGCTACTTTATTCCTCTGAAAGAAAAGCTAACCCTAGCGCTGAAAGCTGCTAGTTTTCATACCTCAGCGAATACCCCATTCTTTGATTATGAATATATTTCTTCTCCCAAAAGGTCAAGAGGATTTAATGATCGTAGATATATGGCAAGGAACATATCTACTATAGAGACAGAGTTCAGATTTCCTATCTACAAAAGATTATCAGGTGTCGCCTTTGGTTCTGCTAATCATATCTATAACGACGGCCCTTTTGATTTTTCCGATAATATCCTAAAGTTCGGATTTGGCACAGGTCTGCGTTTTCTACTAGATGAAAAGGAAGGGACTAGAATCAGGTTAGATCTTGCGTCTGGAGATGGTGCATTTAATATCTATGTGACTATGAATGAAGCCTTCTAATTATCAGCTGCAAAATTATCTATTTCTAAAGTCCAGTCATAAGGACCAAATTCAAGTTGCACTTTTTTGTTGGGGATCAATCCTTGTTCTAACAGGATTCTCTTTATGCCCTTCTTACCTCCAAAGTCTCCTCTAAACCATGAGAACAATGGAGTAGTGACTACCTTGTTAATAGAGGGGGTATACTCTGTCATTGCTTTAAGGTAGTCAGTCGTCAATTTATCCATTTGCTGATCCAAATTATTCAATCGTAAGATAGGAACAGGAGGACAGCTTTTAGCACCACAGTTTAAGGCAAAGTGTACCCGATAATCTCTTTCTTCAGGACGTAAAACTCTTTGATACTTCGGTGGAAAGAAATGACTGATATAGCCAAGAAAATATTCCTTTTGTGATCTCCTCAGTACGCCATGTTCTATCTCGGCAAAAGTAAAATCACGTCCAGCAATCTTAATGTAGGGTTGCTTATAAAAACTACGCCTGTCCTCATAATATTCTGGATTATCCTTGAGGACACTTATGATGTAGGCATTGTAAATATTGACCCAAAAGGCGTAGCGTTCTTCATCAGTATTTATTTCTTGTGCGATATCTTCTAGAGAGCTACTAGCGAATTGATCTTTGATAGATTTTACAGATTCCTCTTTTTCTAGTTTCTCAAGCATCTCTATGGATAACGACAGGTATTTTCCAGCAGAACTCGGACTAGAATCTGCTAATTGGCTGATATGGGTCTTGCATGAGAGTATTGTACTACTTAATAAGATTGCTATTACTATATTCGAGTTCATAAAGAGCTTAAAATTTCTTGGACCTTTCGATAATCATTCCTTGTTACAATGAATATAATAACCTTAAGCAGTTATTACCCTTCATCCTAAAGGAATCTAATAGCAAAATAGAACTTATTGTTGCAGATGCTAGTCATTCATCTGATGAGACCGAGACTTTATGTCTGCAGTATAACATCAAGTATCACAAATGTACTGTGACACAAAGAGCTGGACAAATGAACCAAGGGGCAGAACTAGCCAAAGGTCATACGCTATTCTTTCTGCATGCTGATGTATTACCCCCAGAAAACTATTTCTCTGAAATCCAAAATGCACTGTCCGACAATTCTGGCTTTGGACTCTTTCCCTATAAATTCGAAACCCAGAACTTACTGCTTAAAATCAATGCCTCATTCACAAAATATAAAGGGCTCTTCTGTGGTGGCGGTGACCAAGGACATTTTGCTACTAGAGATATCTTTGATAAACTCGGAGGATACAATACCTCTTTTGATATCATGGAGGACTTTGAATTCTATGATAGGATCAAAAGTCATGGCATCAAGATTCACTTAGGAAAATCTAAGGCCCTTGCCTCTGCTAGAAAATACGAAAACAACTCCTATCTCAGAGTTAATCTGACTAACCTCATAGCCTTTATCATGTATAAGATGAAAATTCCTTCTACGAGGATAAAGAAGTTTTGCAAGAGGTGGCTGAAGGGATAAGGAACTGCAGCAGTTTACTGAGTCAACTCACCCAGAATCTTTTGCAAAGATTCTGACCTCTCTTGTGAAGAGAGGTAGTTGCATGCTCCAAATAAAAAATGCCAACCAAAAAATCACCTCACCACCGATATCCTCTGCGTATACACGACCCATTCCCCATTTTCCTGAGGGACAAACTCTAAAGCTCTCCTATAACTGCAGGATCACGGATTTTAGGGATTTTGAGATTGCACAGATTTATTTGCATCGCTGTTCATAGTAACGCTAGAATTCAGTGAAATCCTTTAAATCCGTGATCCTAGCGCACCACCGATATCTTCTGCGTATAGACGACTCGATCTTTATTACTCTGAGGTACATAAGCGTATTAAGATTTATCATGATCAGTTAGAAAGTATATCAAGATAGCATTAGCGAGGCTAGACCAATCATGTAATTAGAATGAACAATACTACGCAGTTCAAACGTAAACGACTTAATGAATGCTCTAAATTTAACTGATGTTGAAGATTTGAAAACAGTAAATGCTGAAGTAGGTATCAATGGTGCTTTGTATATAGATCAAAATGTCACGATAGGTTCTGGACTTAATTTCTCAATGTGGGACAACTCTTGGATCATCGTTAATAATGGAGTTAGCTTTACTAAGAATGGCGGATACATAGAGGCATGTAACGGGGATTGGAATGGTATTACCTCGTCAGATGGAGCTGTTACATTAAGTAGAACAAGAATTGAT
>CAKZVK010000023.1 GCA_937921825.1 uncultured Saprospiraceae bacterium | reverse complement strand
TAACTTGAAGTAATGGAAAGTATGTGCATAAGAAACTCCTCTATTTCCCTTACGGTGGTGATGATTTGGGTAAGCTGCATAGCTTTTAATTCACAACTGCTAGCTCAAGAGTTTGGGTCTTCAGACAGTAGATGGGTTTATAATCATGATGGTTATTTTGGGATAACTAGAGTAGAATTTGAGAAAGATACTCTGATCGATAATATCGAGTTCAATAAATTTTCAATTGTAAATACCGGTATCTACGTCACTATTGGAGATACTATAGTAAGAGAGCGCCAACCAATTTATCTATCAAACATTAATGGTTTGGTGCTATATAAAATTAAAGATAATGATGTAGATACTTTGATAAACTTTAGAGCAGGTCCAGGTGACGGTTGGACAATATATGACACTTATTTAAATGAGACTTTTGATATTACTGTTATTGATACATTTCGTTCTGATTTCAACGGCAAATCTCTTTTTAGTATGTCTCATCTTTTTCGTCGCAGGAGTACAGGAAGCAATCGTATTGATACAACTTATGAACAGATAGGTAATCTTTACAATTTTATCTTGCCCGGGGATGGATGGGGTATATCTATTGGTCATGGCAATTCTGGTGGACATATTAGGTGTTTCACAAATGATAACTTAGGTCTTGTTTCTTTTGCGAAGAGGTCTTGGATAAATCCATTAGCTGATTATTTTGAATTTGAATGTGATAGAATAGTAAGTACAGAAAATCCATTAGATGAAGTGCCTTTGTCTATTTTTCCGAATCCTGTTTCTAATGAACTTTGTCTAAATGGCAAACAAGCTAATCCAATAGAAATATTTAACATCAATGGCGGACTTGAATGTTCATTAATATCTAAGAATGATAGTTGTTATGATGTTTCACATCTACAAGCAGGGATGTATTTTCTTAGGACTAAACATACGGTTACACGTTTTGTGAAGGTGGATTAATCTGTAACCACAATTTCTTAAGAACTAGATTCCAGATCTCCGAATATAGATTTTGGTATTAATTATGATGCTTTGAGAGATGTTGAGTTAGAAGAGGAGTAATCAATATTTTGACCTGCACCTTTCATCAAAAAATTAGCTCTTAGGTAACTCGTCATCATATTCACCATTCCAGAACCTATCCAGGTGATCGTAATATTCTTTTTCTCCCATGTCACCCTCAGGTCTTAAAAGTGACTAGAGTATAAGGTCGTAGATTATTCGGCAATAATTATGGTTATATTAATGCTTATATGGTAACTTTATAATACAAAAATTAGATAACTACTCTAAATGCGCCATGCTATGCTAGTATTAGAATACCCAACAGCAAGCTATATCAATTTGCACAATTCATCTAGTAGGGATGAATTATCCACTAGCAAGAAGGGATTATTACGAAACAAAGTTGACAAATTAGTAGATTTAATTGTTGCTAGGTGCGCAGACCGCAACTTAGAAGAAATGGCTGATGTCTTGAAAGAAGACACTTTTAATATCAGATTTGATCTTTTAGAGTGGATTGTAGACGAGGGCTTAAACAATAAGGATTATTTAGAGTCAATTGAATCTAACATTTCTGAAGAGCATCTTCCATCTCATTTTGGCAAACTTGCCAAAAAAGTAGCTAAACTATTAGAGCTTTACAAAAAGATTATTGTTCAAATTTTAGATAGAATTTCATTTCCAGAGATATTGAATTCGATTGGGTATCAAACGCCTAAATATGAAGCACTAGGAATGTTGTCTTATCACCCAAATCCTACAACAAGTCACATAAAAGACTGGATGGATAGTTCGTTACATTTAGATATAGGTCTCATTCTTTCTGATCTTGTCCTGAGAGGTAAAGTTGAGTTATCTGAAGAAAAGATCAAGGAAGAACTAATTCCATTCTTAGACCGTACTATAATTCACTTTGGCGCTTATTCAATATTTACAAAGGTTTATACGCCTGTAGATTATTGGCTGGATCCCGACATAAATAGAATGTATATCCTTGCCACCACTTTTGAACTAGATTCCAAAAGTCACAAGATAAGGGACCTAAATCAGGTTATCCAATTACTAAATAACTAGGTGGTGCAAATTAAATTGACTCAAAAGTTTTTTATTGATGTTAAGAATCTGAATAAGGAAGATAAAAGGTTGTCAGCTAAAATTTTTGAATTAATCAGTGATATTTCTGCTAATGGCCCTCTTATGGGTATTGGAAAGCCTGAAAAATTAAAACATTTGAAAGGGTGCTATTCTAGAAGAATTTCAAAACAACATAGACTCATTTATAGACTGAATAATGGAATTCTAGAAATAGTATCATGGTTATGGCCATTATGAAAACAAGTAAAATAAATGCCTACAAGAGGGTCTACAAACAGCGAAAACCCTTGCAAATACAAGGATTTTCATGAGTTTAAGTGTGGTGCCTCCAGTACCCTAATTATGGCACTAAAAGCCTTGTATTTGTTATGTTTTAGAATATGGGTATCACGGATAGTATCACAAAATAATCGGGAAGAGGCCTATAGTCTATCATCCTCATCTCCTGTCTCCAAAAGCAATTTAGCAACAGCTAATCTGGTAGTGAATATTTGCTGAATGCGGAGGTGGGGTATCTTTAATATTTATAGGGTGGTAACCTTCTTTTGGTGGTAGAATAGCCAAAGGCTTTTTATACATATGAAGATCGAGTACGTTTTGGAAAAGATTATTACAAGCCTAACGTGGGATGAGAAGTAACTAAATAAAATGCAAGAAGCGATTAGAGAACCTTAAGACAATATTTTAGGCAAGCCTATTACAAAGGTTGTACCTGTCTTATCAGAGGAAGCAATATCTATGGTCCCATTATGCAAGAGCATGATCTTTTTGCAAGTAGCTAATCCGATACCTGAGCCTTCGTAGTCTTTAGAAGAATGTAAGCGTTCAAAGATCAGGAATATCTTTTCAAGGTATTCTTTTTCTATACCGATGCCATTATCTATGATTCTAAAATAATGCATTCCATCAGCTGAGCTATACGTGATCTGCACTTTAGGAGTGACGCCATCAGCCACGAATTTCAGTGCATTATTTATAAGATTCTGAAAAACGATCTTTAGTAGGGTTTCATCTCCATTAATTATTACAGGAAGATTATCAGAAACTATTATTTCTGCCTGCTTGGTTTCTATAAGGGTATATAAATTATTTAGGACCTCATTAATGAAGGGTTTGATAGCTATTCTAGACAGCTCTAACTGTCGATTTTCTATCGTAGAAAATTCTAATAGGCTATTCACCAGATCATTCATGTTAGAACTACTCTTGTTTATAATTTTTAGATATTCATATATCCGTGGGTTACTATCCGGAGGCAAAAGTCTCTCTACTAGGCTAGCAAAACTTGTGATAGAACGTACAGGCGCTTTCAAGTCATGAGAGGCAATGGAGGCAAAATTCTTGAGCTCAGCATTTTGATTCTGCAGTTGACGATTCTGGGCACTAATTTTTTTATTGAGACCTCGATTTCTTCTAAGTAACCCAAAGGCATATAAAGCCAACAAAAAGCTAATAGTAGATGCCCAAAATATAATTCTCAATCTGTTTCTATTGGTCTCATTTTTTAGCTGTAGAATCTTATTGGCATTGACTTCTTTTTGAATATTTACCTCTTGTTGATTAGATTCTAATAGTTCTACTCTAAGTTCGTCTTTTTGAAGGTTATGGAAATTAGTCAAGTTCTTGACTAATTGGTTTTGTTTCTTGAAGTCCCTAGTCTTCGTGTAGTAGCTGGTAAGGGTTTCTACTAAAATTGAAAATTCGGATTTGTTCAAGACAGTATAATTCTCGAGTGCTTTTTCGAAATACTCAATTGCTTTTTCATTATTAGTAGGTTCAAAAAGTCGCGCAAGCTGCATATAGATGATACCGTGTTGAAAAATATGATTTGTTGTATCTCCTAATTCCAATGCGCTTATGAAGTTTTGTATAGCATTGCTGGTATCTCCTTTTTCCATATAGATTTCTCCATAAGTATACTCTATAACGTAAAGGTTCCTAGTATCCCCTAAGGCCTCAAAACGCCTACTTGCATTTTGAACTTTATTGATTGCATCATTCCATTGTTTTCTCGATCTATGTATTCTAGAAAGGGTTACATTAGCAAAAGCAGCAATCTCATGATTATGAGACAACTTGGCAAGGGCGAGTGCCTCTTTTGCATATATTTCAGCTTTTTCAGTTTCACCACTATTTAGATAAACAACCGCGAGATTTTGTTTTGCATCGGCAAGCATCTTTGTGTCTACTTTTTGTGCTATTGATTCAGCCTCTTTAAGGTATCTTAAGGATTTGATAGTATCATTAGCAACGTTGTAGTTTAATCCTAAGAAGACTTTGTTTCTAATAAAGTATCTGTGTTCAGAGTTTTTCTGAGAATTATAAATAGAATCTGCTTTCAGCAGAGCGGTCCGTGATACATATACATCATTAGAGATATAGCTGTGAAAACCTTGAACCGTTAGAAGATGTGCATAATATTCACAAGATGATAGAGCCTGACGTCCAACAGCTGCATCAGTAATGGCTGCTATGTTTCCTTTGAAGAAATAGGAGGAATCCAGTACAGTCTTAGTGAATTTTTCTAACTCTTCACAATTTGCTGGAGACCAAATACTACTTAATTCTCTGACATCTTGACCTTGCAAGGAAATACAAAAAGCCAGAATGGAAAAAGCTAGTAAACTGTATTTTCTGCTACGGAACAAATGCTTATTTTAATTATGAAACCACATTAGTCTTAGAGCAAAAATCTTGCGCAATTAGTGATATTATGACGATTGCTCTGTAGAGTAGTGGTATTGTAGAGGAAGAATCAGGGATGATCGGCTCATTTGATTTTATTACAACAGAAGTGAGGTTTTATTTTTTCTGATAAAGCCTCAGACCATTTATTACCTTTACCTTAGATGACAACTATACTCTCAAAGATAAAAGACCAACAGATAAAAGGTCGCAAGAGTTTGGCAATCCTGATTGACCCAGAATCTTCTAGCACTAAGCAGATAGCACAATTAGTCCGATTAGCGATAGATGCCCATGTAGATTATTTCTTTGTAGGGGGTAGTACGGTAGACTATACAGATATGGAAAGGGTGCTAACTCAATTAGAAACCTTGACTGAAATTCCTGTTATCATTTTTCCTGGGAGCCCAAACCAACTTAGCAATAAAGCCGATGCCTTACTCTATCTCTCTCTTATCTCTGGAAGAAACCCAGAATTACTAATTGGTAAGCAGGTCGAAAGTGTCGCTTTTCTGAGAAAAAGCAGTCTAGAAGTCATCCCTACAGGCTACTTACTTATAGATGGCGGTACACAAAGTACCGTTGCTTACGTCAGTAATACACAGCCAATACCTCATGATGGCACAGACATCGCCTTAGCCACAAGTCTCGCTGGACAGTACTTAGGCCTACAGCTCATCTATCTGGAAGCAGGTAGTGGTGCAAAGTGGCCTGTAAGTGCTGATATGATTCGTAGCATCAAAAACGAACTTTCTGTACCCCTAATCGTAGGTGGAGGAATCCGAACACCTGAAAAAGCCAGAACTGCTGTAGAAGCAGGTGCGGACATCATAGTGGTGGGTAACATACTAGAAAAAGATCCTAATCTGATTATAGATCTATCTATCGCAGTGCACAGCACAAAAACCCTACAATCTTGAGCCTGCAAGAAGGACTAATAATCCGAAGTACCGGTAGCTGGTATGACGTTGTTATTGCGTCAGGTGAGACTGTGCCCTGTAGAATGATAGGAAAATTTAGATTAGATGGTAAAAAACTTACGAATCCAGTAGCTGTCGGTGACCGCGTAATGTTAGAAATAGAAGGCTCCAATGATGAACATGAAATGACTGGGGTCATCAAAGAAATAGTAGACCGTAAAAATTATGTCATCCGACAGTCCCCTCGAAAGAAGCACTTCATACATATCATAGCAGCTAATATCGATCAGGCCTTACTAATAGTTACGATTAGAGATCCAAAGCTAAAACAAGGATTTATAGATCGTTTTCTTCTGATGACTGAGCCCTACAATATTCCTGTACATATCGTCTTCAACAAAGGAGACATCTATACCGATGAGGACTTAGAAATCTACCAATATCTCAAGGAGATCTATGAGAAAGTAGGTTACAGCTGCTATATTACATCCGCTCTAGAAAATAAAGGCATCCAACAAATCAGCAAAGCCATTGCTGGCAAAACGACTCTCATCAGTGGTCAGTCCGGTGTAGGAAAATCTTCCTTACTCAATAGATTACATCCTGACCTAGAATTAAAAACAAAAGACATCTCTCAGTACACCGGTAAAGGACAACATACGACGACCTTTGCAGAAATGTTTGACCTTGGTGATGGTACAAAAATCATAGATTCACCCGGTATTAAAACTCTAAGTTTCAATTATCTAGAAGTACAAGATATCGCTCATAACTTTAAGGAGTTTTTTGTCGCCTCTAAAGAATGTAAATTCCAAGATTGTACTCATCGCAATGAACCCAAATGTGCAGTGAAAGAAGGAATAGAATCTGGCGCAATCAGTGAACTACGCTATGGTAATTACTTGCAGATTATTTCTGAGGTGGAGGATCAGAATTATTGGGAGCGGCATAGTGAGTACTAGTTTTTAGACTTGTAGATACTAGACTTTTAGATATCAGATTTTAGATTCTCAGGTATCAGATTCCTAGAGATTTTTCCATTCCTCTTTTTCATGCTGATTGCGGCAGAGCGAAATAGCGGCATCTATTAATTAAAGAATGTATGAAGTCAAAACAGTACTCATCGTTACTCTAAAGAATCAAGTCTTAATTAAATGGTGTTTTGGGTCTATAAATAACATACAATCGTTTATTAGTGGTAAATAAAAAGCTGTAGCCAGGGCCGTTTTGGTAGCTTTCATATATAGGAGACTGCAGTGAGGTTAGATGAGGAAAATAGCTACTCCAACTGAAATGCGCACTTGGCCTTTCTAATAAGTCTAATTTTTTTATTAACTCGTCTTCGGCTTTTAAGTACTTTAATTCACAACTGTAGCTAGAGTAGAGATTTGTATCAATTCTACAACTTATCTCTTCAAATTCTGACTTGTCAATTTCTGGCATCTTCTTTAAATCTTCCAGACAATATCTTTCCTTACAACTAATTAAAAAAATTATAAATGAAATAAATATTAGTTTATTTAACATAGAAATTATTACGGATAAAAAATATTATAAGACTTGGCCCCAGAAGCAAATCCTGCTATAGATGTAAATCTTGTTTGCCATTCATTAACAAAAGTTCTATCTGTACAACCAACTAAGAAGTTTGAAAACTCTATTAGTGGAGCAACTTCACATGGAATATTCGGACAACCTCCAACAATAGGCCCAATTCCGGGAGCTCCGGAATGCCAGTCAAAATCATAGTTATCATAAATTCCGATTACATTACCTGCCAGATCTGTATAAAAAGTGAATGTTCCTAATGCTAGTTCATAGCCTGTATAAGGAAGCATTGTATAAGTGTACTGCTTTGCTGCAACACCATTAAATATAACAGAAGAATTTACTAAATTCCAACTTGGTAAATCTGCGTTTAGAAAAGAAGTTATCTGATTAAACATGGAAGTTGAAATATGCCAGTCTCCAGTTCCTTGCCAATATCTTTCAAAAAAATCTTTTTCTTCACTTGTATTTAGAATATCTCTAATAAAATTACCTAGTAATCCTAAATCTGGTCTTCCAGGTGATCCATTCCCTGAGCAATCATCAATATATTCTTCTAGATGCTTTATCATCCACAGATTATTATTAACAATTTCCTTTTCTTCATTAGTAAGATGGTCACCATAGTCTTCGATAAATTTGCCATAGATGATTTTTTTAGCCTCTTCATCCTCCTCTTCATCTCCGTTACATTCTTTAAATACTTCTTCCAATAATTTCTCCTCATTGTAGTCTAAATTAAGACCATATGTATTAGCAAACTTACTAATTCTGTTAGAACATTCAGGTAGAGGCGGACAT
>CAKZVK010000022.1 GCA_937921825.1 uncultured Saprospiraceae bacterium | reverse complement strand
ATGCCTTTAGATATGATCGTAGGAATATAGACGCGGACACTTTTATCCAGCTGTACCACTATCGTTCTTTCTTCTAAGCATCCGAGCTCATTATAGGCAATGATTGTATAACTGGTGTTATCAGTAGGTCTTTGCTGCACTAGGTTGGGCTCATTACTTATGAGGTCTCCATTTTGATACCATTCTACGGCAGTGATATCAGAACTAAGAGTGGGTATGAGATCGATATACTCTCCCAGATTTGCAAGAATTGTATCTTCCAGCAAAAGCTGTTCTACACCAGGCAGCTCAGTAAGAGTTATGGTAAGGACACTATCGCAGCCGACGACATTGGGGAGTACTGCTTCGTAGATGCCCGCTGCAGTATATTCTAATCCGTCAATTAATAGTGCTTCTCCAGAACAAATAGTATCAGATCGACTGCCTTCTGTAGGTCGCAAGATGGATAGATTCAAAACAGAAATAGAATCACAAAGAAGGCTTATCGGAATAGTATCGGTATAGGTACCCGTCACAAAGTATTCCTCGCCAGCAAACATATAAGAATCTCCCTCACAGATAGCCGCTTCAAAAGGATACTCTTCATCAGGAAAGGCAAGATTATAACTATCACTCAGAAAGCACCCTTCTGGAGTCTCTACGACTGCTAGGTAAGTACCCAGTGGGCTACTCCCTGTAAGCTCTAAGTTCCTACCCGTCTGGCCTACTAGAGCGACTCCCTCATAGTACCACTGGTATCCGAGTTGGTCTTCTTGTAGTTCTATAGTCAATTCATCATTACAGATATCTCCAAAGATCTTAGTCGGCAGATTAAAATCAGACAACTCTGCCAGGACCAATCTATCCATGAAGAAATAAGGACTCTGTCTCCAATCAGGATGCTGCGCACAACCTGGTCCGAGGACTATAGCTTCGTAATTTTTAGTAGGGGTGAATTCGTACTCTACATTGACCCATTCATTATCACCCTCTACAACTAGCTCTCCTACCAGGTCCCAGCCAGGCCCATTAGTCGGACAACCAAAATCTGTATCATTCTCACCAAAAGGCAAATTAGAGGCATCATCTGTCAGGAATACAGCCATTGGAAACCTAACACTACTAGGGTGACCATGAAAGCCTACGAAGAAATCTAACTTATAAGTAGTACCTGCCTTCATCGGCTCTGTCAATGCACTACCCACATACTCTTTAAAATTAGGTAAATTTCTGGTGCCATTGCCATCTCTAAAACCTATACAACCATCACCATCTGGAAAAGGCTGTGGGGCTATGGCATTATTAGCGAATTGATTGCCTAGAAAGTTGCCGCAGGTATTTATAAAGTCTGAGGTCGCCGCAGAGGCTTGTATCCAGCTTACTGCAAAGTTTAACTGCCCCTCATTAAAGGGACACTGTGTATATTCTTCGAAAGAGGGATTAGGAATCAACCCCGAGGGAATCGCTGTCTCGCAGATACAATCTTCAGTATCATTTAGATCTATAAGGCCATCACCATCATTATCGATGGCGTCATCACAAATCTCTTGTCCCCATAATCCAGAACCTAATAAAACAAACAATATAAATGCAAAAATCCTCATAGCCAGTTATCCTGATAATAAACCAAAGACAAGATAAATTAATATAGATGAATGCTAGAAAATGTTGGCTTGTTGTGATGCAGGCGACTTCGGGAGGAGGCTTTTGTCTAACCTAGCCAATCTTTGAAGGCTTTGACTCTATCTCTGGCCACTATGATTTCATGGTCCGACCCATTCTTTACTTTGACCTTTAGTCTAGAATTAGAATAAGTTATCACTTCATCTATGGAAGCTATCGCTACTATATGACCTCTACTCACTCTATAGAATCGCTTAGGGTCTAGCAATTTATAGACATCTTCTATGGAGTAATCTATAGGATACGATCTCTGTGTCGTCGTGTACAGATAATTTATCTTATCAGAACTGTAGAAAAATTCAATATCTTCTATAGCTATACTACGCAGCTTATCGCCCACCTTTACACTGAATCTTGACTTATAACTAAGCTTCTCTTGAGGAGCGCCTAAGAGTGATCTTAGCGCTTGATAATCTATGGGAGTTTGAGATTTACTATACTTTGCTATGGCTACATCAAGTTCCTCCTCATCTATCGGCTTGAGCAGATAATCAATGCTATTTTGCTTGAATGCCTTGATGGCATATTGGTCATAAGCAGTTGTAAACACAATAGGTGTCTCTACTTGACTCTTAGCCAATAAGTCAAAGACGACTCCATCAGAAAGGTGTATATCCATGAAATAGAGATCTGGTTGCTGCCCACTGTTTAAGAACTCTGCCAACTCAATGTTAGACACTAAGGTCGTCAGCACTTCTATCTGCCTGGCTTCTAGTAAGCGTTGCATTCTTCGAGCTGCAACCGCTTCATCTTCTATGATTACAGCTTTGATCATACAGCTATCAGAGGTAAGTGCACTGTGAATGCCTTTGCGGTATCTATGAACTCAAAACCCTTAACGCCATATAACTCATATCTCTGTGCAATATTACTTAAGCCCATACCACTGCCCGGCGCAAGCTTAAGGCGATCCTGCTTATTATTAGTAACTTCCAAACAACCATTGTTCGCCGCAATATTTATATGTAGCGGTGCAGCTGCATCAAAGCCATTATGTGTAACCGCATTCTCTAGCAGCAACTGTAAGCTCAAGGCCGGCAGTTGCTTAGTAAGATTCTCAGGAGACACATCAAGATTCAGTTTAATGCTATCTTCAAATCGTATCTCTTGCAGCTTTAGATAATTCTGAGCAAAAGACAATTCCTCTTCCAAGGATACTAGCCCTTCATCTCTTTTCTCTAAGACATATCTATATATCCTCGATAGTCCTGAAAGAAAGCTTTGTGCTTGCTTAGGGTCTTCATCTATAAGGCCAGATAAGACATTGAAACTATTAAAAAGAAAATGGGGGTCTACTTGTGCTTTGAGAGCATTGAGTTCTGCTGTTGCCTTTTCTTTTCTTAAGGTCTCACTGACTAG
>CAKZVK010000021.1 GCA_937921825.1 uncultured Saprospiraceae bacterium | reverse complement strand
GGTGCTGCACCACGGTATTTAGGAAGTAAAGAGCCATGTAAGTTGTAGGTGCCATGTGGGGGCATATTCCATACCATTTCGGGAAGCATACGAAAGGCTACGACAATCTGGATATCGGCTTCTAAGGCTTTTAAGGTCGCGTTGAACTTAGGGGATTTCAGATTTTTTGGCTGAAGGATGTTGAGGTTTTTGTCCTTAGCATATTTCTTTACATCAGATTCGATTAGAGTTTTTTGCCCTCTGCCACCCATTTTGTCTGTCGCAGTGATAACTCCTACTATATCATAACCCGCCTGATATAAGATGTCCAAAGAAGGAACAGCAAATTCAGGGGTTCCCATAAATACTACTTTCATATTTCTAGTCTTTATTTAGATGGTTACAAATGATACTTTTGAGCACCTTTAAAGTCTTAAATTTGTACCCTAGTCGATAATTATCTACCATTGTAACTATGATGATGCACAAAAAAGTAGTAAAAATAGCAGCTTTATTAATCTGTAATCTCTTTGCGGGCCTTATAATTAGTCAAGAGCTAACTATTGATGGCTACGTCTATGAGACTGGCAATAGAGGATTCCTTAGTGTCGTAAAGCTAACGGCTTATGACTCAGATGATAAAGAGCTCGGGTCTACCTTTTCTGATAACACTGGACATTTTGTTCTGGACGTCCCTGCTAGATTTAACTATAGGCTGGTAGCATATAAAGAGATGTTTGAAGAAGTCGAGACTATGCTTGATATAAAGGATAGTGGAGATAAAGACAAAATATTCACGAAAGTAGTCATGAAAAGAAGTCCTGGCTATATGTTCGAAATTACCCTCGCAGAAAAGCGAGATCATGATAGCATAGTCGTAGATGCCATCAAAGGTTCTAGAATAGAGGTCTATAATAATACCAAAAGAGAAGAGGTTATGGTTCTGGAAAATCATCCAGATCCTGACTTTAATGTAGCTCTGCTAAAGGGGAACCACTATACTATCTTAGTTAGAAAGGATGGCTATCTGGGAAAGCGAATGGAAGCTTTTGTGGATGTCGAAGGTTGTATACTCTGCTTTGAAGGCATTGGTTCAGTTAATCCTGGGGTATCGGATAACTTGACTGAAGGCAATGAATATGGTGTCCTTCTTGCAAATGTAGAGCTGGATAAAATCTATGAAGGCAAGACGATTCCTATCAGCAATATCAATTATCAATTTGGTAGTGCAGAATTAGATAAGCGCTATGAAGAAGGGCTTCTAAGCCTAGCTACTGTCATGAGTGATAATCCTGATCTGACTGTGGAGATAGGCTCACATACGGATTCTCGTGGGTCTACTGAGAGAAATAATGAACTCTCTAATGAAAGAGCTATCAACGTTGTAAATTTCCTAACGGAGCACGGTGTAAAAAGATCACGCTTGATAGCAAGAGGTTACGGTGAGTCCAAAATACTCAACGATTGTATTAATGGTGTAGAATGTTCTGACAGAGATCATCGTGTCAATAGAAGGACTGAACTCAAGGTCTTAGGAATAGCAGATATAAAAGCACCAATTAAGAGCCTCGCTCAGATCAAACAAATGGAGCAGGGAGAGGCTCTACTTAAAGAGATTCAATTCGGTGGAGAAGTCCAAGTACCTGTTGACAGTTCTGAAGTATCTACTCCAGTCATAGAGACAGAATCTGAAATGGAGACAGATCTTGATGAGACAACATTAGAGGCACAAACTGATCAGGCTATAGAGGATAAGAAGGAAATGATAAAAGAGTCTCTAGGAATTGCGACCGATAAGAACGAAGAGGATGCTGTGGAAAGTGAAAGTGCTGAAGAATTGTCTGCTTCCTATAAGTTGGTGATAAAGGAATCAGATACTGAGTTAGGTAAAGGTGATGATATATTCTCGAGACATTCTTATGTCGAAATGATAGAGCACAACAGCAAATATTTATACCTGATCGGGGAGTTCAGCAATAAGGTGGACGCTGATGATTTTCTAAAGACCGCTAAGCTGGCTTACCCTAACTCTTACATAGTCAAAGCAAGTAAAGATAAAATAGTAGAGTAGGAAAGACTTTTTCTAGAATGTATAGCAAACCCCTAGACTAGGAATGCTCTGAATCAAATTCACATCCAGGCTAAGATCATCACTAACATCAAATTCGATGAGGTGTCGATTTACGAATGCATCTGCAACTTGTACCAAGTGTACAATCGCAACGCCGACAATAGTGTAGTCTCTGAATTGTCTTGCTTTGTCTCTTTTGTCTAGGACTTCTTGTGCAGTTCTTCCTTTTGTGAGTTCTAGATCTACTTCTGACGGATTATTATATAGATCATCCAAGGCCTTATTCCACTGATTGTAAATTTTGGTATTGTGTATGAGGACAGCAACAGCCGAAGCATCTGCTAGAAATGCTATTGGAGCTTTCCAGTATTTCTTATTGTAAACTTGTCCTGCTCCTGGTAAGATCAGAGAGTATAGTGCTGCTCTACCTGGGTTTCCAGAGAACATGCTGAGTGGTCCTTTGAATTCCCTTTGCTTCTTTGGTTCTTGTACAACTGTACTATCAGTATCAATAAGAACTTCTTGGGCAGTTAGGCTTTCTACACCTCCTAGCAAAAGAACTATAAAGAATACATACTTAGACATACTGAATTAACGAAAGGAGGGAGGTTTATGTTTCACTAGTCTTCTATACTATCGATGATGTCATTGAATTCATCATCTGAGGAAAAGTGAATGATCAGTTTCCCCTTACCTTTCTTATTTCTAGCTATTTCTACCTTGGTGCCGAAGTGATGAGACAGACGATCTTTTATCTTTTGTACTTCTGGATGAACTGCATTTTCTGTCGTTTTCGCCTTTGGACTAGTCACAGACTTGTAGTCTCTGATCTGTTTTTCTATATTTCTAACAGAGAGGCCTTCTTCAGTAATTTTCTTGAAAAATTCCATCTGTAAGGTAGGATCATCTAGTGATAGCAAAGCTCTTGCATGACCCATAGAGATCTTACGTTGCTTGAGGCCTTCTTGGATATCTGGCGGTAACTTAAGCAGTCTAGTATAGTTAGAAACAGTACTTCTTTCTTTTCCGACTCTCTTTGCCAGATCTTCGTGATGCAGATTACATTCGTCTATGAGCCTTTGGTACGAGAGTGCAACTTCTAGAGCATTAAGGTCACTTCTTTGGATATTCTCTACCAGGGCCATTTCTAGCATACCTTGGTCATCTGCCATTCTGAGGTAGGCGGGTATCGTTTTGATACCTGCTAACTTAGAAGCTCTCCATCTTCGCTCGCCAGATATGATCTGAAATTTGCCTTCCTCTATTTTTCTGAGGGTAATAGGTTGTATCAGACCCAGAGTCTTAATGGACTGTACGAGCTCTAATAACTCCTCTTTTATAAATTCTTTTCTGGGCTGGTAGGGATTAGGTTCTATGGCCTCGATGTCTATCTCTGTCACTGACCTAGAGAGTTCCGCTACGACTTTCTTTTTCTCTTGAGGTTTTGACTCTACTTCATCTATCTTAGTAAGCAGGGCTCTGAGGCCTTTGCCTAGTTGTTCTTTTTTCTTTTTACTCATCGCTTAATGTAGTAGCTGCAGTTTCGTTTTTGTTGATAAACTCATGCGCAAGATTAAGGAAATTTTTAGAGCCCTTAGAAGAAATATCATAGAGCATCACAGGCTTACCGACGCTGGGTGCTTCTCCTATCTTGGAGTTACGATGTATGATCGTATCGAAGATTTTATCAGACAGTAGATTATGCACTTCCTTGACGACCATCTTCGCTAGACGTAATCTCTTGTCGAACATAGAAAGCACTATACCCTCTATTTCTAGTTTGGGATTCAAAGTTGTACTGACTAGAGAAATGGTGTTTTTTAGTTTACCTAAGCCTTGTAGTGAAAATACTTCGCACTGCACAGGAATAAGGACTGAGTCTGCTGCGCAAAGGGCATTGACTGTTATGATTCCTAGTGAAGGCTGACAGTCTATAAAGATGTAGTCGTAATCATCTTTAATTTCTGTCAGTAGGTTCTTCATGATAAATTCTCTATTATCAAGAGTGGCCATTTCTAATTCTGCACCTACTAGGTCAATAGAGGAGTTCAATACATCAAGGTTTTCTATATCTGTCTTCTGTATGGCTTCCTTGGCGGATATATTATTGATAAGACAATCATATAAGCTGTGCTCTAAGGCATCAGGATCTAGACCCAGACCTGTAGAAGCATTTGCTTGAGGATCTGCGTCTATAAGTAATACCTTCTTCTCTAGTATAGCAACGGCTGCAGCTAGATTAATAGCTGTAGTAGTCTTGCCTACACCTCCTTTCTGATTAGAAATTGAAATAATCTTCGCCATGTATTATATCTGTATAGTTGATCCAGGTTCCATAAGGATGAGCTCTTTACCCTTAGCTTTAAAAGCGGCTGCGGCTGCTTCCTTATCTATTTCTATATAGCCAAAGGTATCAAAGTGGCAGCCTATTATTTTATCGCAGTCTATAAACTCTGCCGCTATTGCAGCATCTTCATAACCCATTGTAAAATTATCTCCTATAGGCAGTATTGCAAAGTCCAGCTTTGGACAGGTCAGTGGAATAAGCTTCATGTCCATAGTAAGTGCGGTATCTCCTGCAAAATAGAAGCAAGTCTCAGAATTCCATACCACAAAACCTCCCGGGTTCCCTGCATAGGTGCCATCTGGAAGACTGCTAGTATGGATAGCATTCACATACTTTACGGTCCCAAAATCAAATTGTGCCTTACCTCCATGATTTAGTGGATGACCTTCTATGCCTTTGGTACCGAAGTAAGTTGTTATCTCATAATTAGAAATGATCTTCGCATTACTATTCTTGGCGATGGGCTCAGTGTCTTCTACATGATCTCCATGACCATGAGAAAGCAATATATAATCTGGTTTGATGTTAGAGAGGTCCTTATCCATTATTAGTGGATTAGAGCTGATAAAGGGATCAAACATTAATTCTTTATCACCCATACCGAGCAAGAAAGTAGACTGTCCAAAAAACTTAATATTCATGAGTAGCTTTAAAAATTGGAATCCAAATATAGACCAATATCGTACTTCAGAAAAATATAATTATTAACAGAAGTTCCTACATGATAGACTTTGTAGTGCAGTAATCATGCACGAAGGATGCATAGTTGATTGGTGAGTAGTTGTAATAAGAAGCCGATTATAAGAAAAGTCATAAAGTATTGGGACAAAAAAAGGCTGCTCAATATCTCGAGCAGCCTTTCTATATACATTAAATATCTATTAGTGCTGGACTATAACTCTCTCAGTTAGTGTCTCACCATTAGTATAATTAGCTTTTATGAAATAGATACCGTTGTTTAATTCAGTAGCATCTATTTGATTAGTATATGAAGCAGTATTGATGCTTCTTATAAGTCTACCTTCTACGTTATAGAGGCCGATACTTTCTAATCTATCCACACCGACTACATCTAGAGTCAGAATGTTGTTTACTGGATTAGGATAAGCAAATAAACCTTGCTCTTCTTCCTGACCTAGTAATTCTATAGCTTCGACACTAGTATTGTTTCTAAGTGTAACCTCATCATCACCATCGAAATCTCCTCCTGTGATAGTTACACAATAGTCTTCAGTTTCTCCATGTAGATAGTTTGCACATGGATCAGTCGCATAGCCACCTGTCTTCATGATTACTCTCATTCTAGTCGTACCATTCCATACGCCATAAGGAATAGGAATAGAGCCTGATAGGGTCTTAGTACCACAGCCGTAAGCTGCAAACTCATAGTTATCATAGAAGTCACCGTCCATATTGTAATCAATGTATACAGTCCAGTATACTTTTACTGGGCTTGCACCACCAAAACCTGGAGTCAATTGCAATGGATAATGAATTCCTGCTGCCACTGTCGTACAGTGTGAAGTGAAGTCCGCATAGCCACCATTATTTCCACTAGTATTGCTTATCTGACCGAAGGCGGCAGCATTTATATAACTGTTGTTAGAAGATGCACCTCCTGAAGTACAGTATCCGTTACCAGTGGTAGCAGGTCCTGTAACTGTAATATTGAAAGAGCATGTTTCTATATTTCCGCAACCATCTTGGACAGTGTAGCTCACGGTATGTGTTCCCGGTGTTACGATAGCTCCTGGAGTAGGTCCAGCAGTTTGCGTATAGGTAATACAGTTAGATATCTCCATGATGTACTCTAGTCCTAGACTTGGATACTGATCATTCCACTGACCATCGTCAAGTAACTCTACACAATGCTGACTATTATTATAGTTATTTGGTTGTCCTGCATACCAGTTAGTATATGTCAATGGATCTCCATTCACCCACTGGAAGTTTCCTTCAGAAGCTAAGTCAGAACATCCTATCCATGCAGACGATAAAGGAATCACACTTGCTAGGAATTGGTTTTCAGCTTCACTGTTTATCACAGCTAAGTTTCCACCATAAGACTGACAGACTGCCTGTGCAGATGTCCAATTTAATCCTCCAATAGAGCAGTAGTAATGAGACCCATTTAGGTTACCCATGTATATAAATCCATTTATTGGCTGACCTGTATTAGAACAGTTAGAACAACAAGAATGTGCCGTAGGCTGATTCCAGTTAACTGCCACTCCTGCATTAGTAGGCGCAGCTACATTGATGTCTGCTGGACATGTGATAGATAATCCTGACTCAACAGAAATATTGAAACTACATGTTGCTACTGCTCCACAAGCATCTTGTAATCCATAAGTCACTGTATATGATCCAGTAGAAAGTACCGTTCCTGGTGCTGGTCCACTAGTCTGTGTAATATAAGTACATGGAATCTCCATTATGAATTCTAATGAATAAGAGTTGTACTGATCATTCCAGAATCCTGTATTCATAAGTTCTACATAATCTTGAGCATCATTGTAATTGTTTGGTTGACCTGGATACCAGTTAGTGTAGCCTACTGGTGCATCACTACACCATTCGAATTGTCCTTCGTGCTGAACATCATTAAGACCTATCCAAGCTGATTGTATAGTCAACTGACTAGCTAGGTATGCATTTTCTTCTGCACTACTTATATCTGCAAGGTATCCTCCATAGCTTGATGAGATAGCTTTCGCATTTTCCCATGTTGCAGGAGATAAAGAGCAGTAGAACTGACTACCATTGAACGTACCCATATAGATAAATCCAGAGATGAATGAACCGTCATCACAACTACCACATGCACCGTTATATGTCGGAGCAGGCCAGTTAGCTACAGAATTCCCTCCTGAGTTACATTGGATAACAATATCCGATGGACAAGTAGCAAACCCTCCTTGAGGTTGATTCACAGTAACATTGAATGAGCAAGAGGTTGCATTTCCACAATTATCTACTGCTGTATAAGTTACTTGTGTTGTTCCCTGAGGGAAAGTACTTCCAGAATTATGAGTACTAGTTAACTGTACAGTACCACAAGCATCAGTAGCAGTAGGTGTTACCCACGTTACTGGTGTTCCTGTGCTGCTTACAGTTACATTGTTAGGACAATTTGTGAGGACTGGTTGATTGTTATCAGTAAGTGTTATCATTTGGATACAAGACGCCGAATAGGCCGTCTGTCCAGGATAACTAGCTGTCCAAGTTCTCTGTATCACTTGTGCACCTGCACATGGACCAGATGAAGTCACTACATCATTATGAATAACAACAGGACTAGGGCAGAAAGCACCCGCAGTTGCATTCGCAAATCCTAAGTTTGTCGGGCTAGTGTTAGTGCCTATACATACTGTTGTGCTTGAAGGACAACTGATGATAGGATTCGTGTTACAACCTTGACAGTTAACAGTTACGTTAAATGCACAGGTAGCTACATTTCCGCAATTATCACTTGCAGTGTATGTTATCAAATGTGTTCCCTGAGAGAATACAGAGCCACTTGTTACAGTCTGGCCATTAGAATTTGCTGTTAAATTTACACCTGAACATTGATCTGATGCAGTAGGTATAGTCCATGTCGCCGCTACAGAACAGTTCGTGCCAGAACCTGTAAGAGTAATTCCACTCGGACAAGCAGTAGTGAAGAATGGATTACTATTATCTAATAAGCTTACATTTTGGATACACGAGCTTGTAAGGCCAGAAACTGGATCATTTGCAGTCCATGTTCTTTGTATAGCTTTAGCTCCTGCACATGGTCCAGTAGCTGTAATTAGGTCATTGTATGTCACACTTGGCGTACCACAATTAGCCCCTCCAGAAACTGCAGTTGCAAATCCAGCTACACTAGGAGAAGGAGTACCAGGTGTCGGACAAGCTGTATAGTTTGCTGGACAGCTGATTACTGGTGGTACGTTACATACAGGGCTAGAACAATTAACTGTCACTGTAAATGATGCAGTATTGCTATTGCCACAATTATCTACTGCTGTATAAATCACAGTAGTCGTACCTGCACTAAATGAAGTTCCAGGTTGAATATTAGTTGTAAACATCGCTACACCACAAGCATCAGTAACCGTTGGGATATTCCATGTAACTGGTACTAGACATCCAGTGCCTGTTCCAGATACTGAAATGTTAGCGGGTACATTAGAGATCGTAGGTGATACGTTATCTATTAAATTTATTGTTTGTGTACATGATGAACTCAGAGAAGAGTTTCCAGCATCTACAGCTGTGAATGTTCTTTGGATTTGTTGTTGTCCTGAACAAGGACCAGTAGAAGTTACAACATCTACATGTGATACCACAGGTGCTCCAGATGTACAACCAGAACTTGCTGTTGCTGTTGCATTTCCAGAAATATTAATTGTCGGTACTGTGTTAGACGGACAGATAGTATAGTTGCTTGGACAAGTGATTGTAGGGTTGCTACATGGCTGTGTACAAGTCACAGTTACTTGGAAAGCGGCAGTAGTTTGATTCCCACAATTATCTAAGGCGGTATAAGTTACTAGTGTAGAACCAGCTGCAAATACAGAACCACTCGAATGCGTAGAAGTAAATGAGCTTACGCCACAATTATCAGATGCTGTTGGTTCATTCCAAGTAGCTACTACTGAGCAACCAGTTCCTGTTCCTGAAATATTCATATCAGATGGAATATTGCTGATAACAGGTATCTGATTATCTAGAGTGGATATCGTCTGTATACATGATGCAGAAGAACTACCATCATTAGCTACCCATGTCCTTTGTATAGACATTCCACATGCTCCATTATTATTAGTCACTACATCGCTGTAAGTAACAGTTGCTGCGGGACATGATGGATCTGGTTGGGTTGCAATGGCTGTTCCTGTAACACTAGGATCTGTGCTGCCTCCTGGACATGAAGTATATGTACTCGGACATGTTATGCTTGGTCCTGTACAGCAAGTACCCACGACAGATACTACAAATGAACAGGCAGATTGCTGTCCACACAAGTCTTGTGCTGTATAGGTAACAGTTGTATTCCCAGAAGGGAAAGAAGTACCACTAAAATGTGTAGTAGTAAAAAACTGAAGACCGCAGTCATCAGACGCTGTAGGGATATTCCATGTAGCAATCCCTGCACAGTTGTTACTTAGATCTACTGTCATATTAGAAGGACAGTTAGATATAACCGGTGCCGTATTATCTTCTAGATAAAGCGTTTGCTGGCAAGTACTGTGTAATTTGATACTTACCCCTGCTGGATAAGTAGCTTCCCATGTTCTGTGGACTATCTTAAGACAAGCTGTATTCGTTGTCGTTACATCCGTGTAGGTTACCACAGGCTGCGGGCAATTTGCATCCCCTGGTGTTGCTGTTGCTACACCAGTGTTAGCCGGATCTAAATTGTCGTCAGGACAGCCAAGATAGGTCGGAGGACACATAATAAAAGGTGCCGTGAGGCACATTGCATTGAAATTCATTTGAGCCTCTGGAGTATCTGCATTAAAGCAAAAATCCTCATTAGAAGGATTTCCAATAAGTGCAGATGAAAATAAAATGAATACACTACATAAGGTAAAGCAGTGAAGTAAAACTCTTTTCATTTTAGAATTTTTAATTTGAGTAGGTTACGGATAAATAGATGTTTAAGATAGGCTCAGCGGATTCCATTCCTATTGGAATACGTTTATGTAGACGTAAACGCTTCTAGAGGTCTCCAAAATTTATGTTAAAAGAACCTAGGATTATAATATTAGCTTGTCTTTGGGCAAAACTTGGCTAAAATTATCTCAGATTGGATGATTTACTGCGAGTTATATATTACAGAAAATCGTAATGCGAAGTTACTACTAACTACTAACTATATCAATGAAAGGGTGAGTTCTTTAACAGGTATTAGTTTAGAAACCGTTTAGGTCGCCAATTTTAACCGATTTCACCTCTAATTGCTGTAATTCACCAGCCTTTAGGGTAATCGGAAGTTCATTGGGTACCATTTGATAAGATCCCGCGGGAAATTCAGTAATGATATTAAGTATGAGTTTTCTCATGACGAGCATATCTAAGGGGGTAATATTGCCATCACCATTAGTATCTGCTGCTATTTTCATGCTTTCATCTGTGATTGGGATGATGTTGAGAATATGTTTTCTCATGAGAAGCATGTCTAGAGGACTCACTTTTTGGGACGCTTGCCCTGACTTAGAAAATCTTAATACTGGATTGTTGATCCCAGGGTACTCGTCTTGTAAGTTGTTGATAGAGAATGAGTTAGAAGATATTGGGTAACTTATGGAGAGATCGTTTTCATCCCCTAAGGTTATTTCTATCTCATCTTCTTCACCAAATACATTCTGGCTAGTGATTGTAAACTCTGCAGGTAGAGCATTATTTGCAGGGTCTCCAATGGCTCCAGCATCTTTTATGGCCTGATCTAAGTTTTCTATTTTTCCAGAATTGCCTAAGCCTCCAGTATTGTAGACTACCGACTTATCAGCTGCAATTACTGCAAAAGTTGGTGTACCAAAGAAGGTTCCAAACTGTCCAGAGGTGTAAGGAGATCTAGCTGCAGAAGCACCTCCATCCGCTGCAATAGAAGGGAAGGTAAGGCTGTGCTTGTCCTTGTAGCCTGCTACAGCAGCACTATCATCACTACCACTTGTGGTCAATTCTATAAACTGTACATCGAATTGTCCTTCTCCCCATTTTTCATAAAGCTCCTGTACACTTGGGGCTATGGAATTACAAGGAGGACAATTCACAAAGAAAAATTTTATAACTACTGTAGTACCTTTGTCCAGATAGTCCTCATAGAGGTTATGTGCAATGCCATCTGAATCCACAACATCAAAGTTAGGTGCAACCTGAGCGGTGCAAAAACCTGTAAGAGCAAATAAAATTAAAGTGGTTACTACAGTTCTCATAGTCTCGAATTTTAAACCAATAACACTAAAATATCAAACTAACTGTCCAATATCATAAAATAAACGCTTCATCTTACCAAGATGTTTGGGATTTTCAATCCCTTTTATTTGAGAGAATAAAGTTGGCTAAAAAAATCGAGAGCAGAAGGTCGGGCGGAGAACAACCTGATATATTGAATCATATAATCCTCTGCCAGCATAAGCCAGTATTCACTTTGGGTAAGAGTGCCAAGCAAGAAAACCTACTCCAATCTAAAGAGGATCTATCCTTAGAAGGCTTTGAAGTTCATAATATAAATAGAGGAGGAGATATCACCTATCATGGACCAGGACAGGTTACAGGCTATTATATCATGAATCTAGAACGACTCTATCGTGATGTGCATAGGTACGTAAGAAATCTAGAGGAGATCATTATCAGGACTATTGCGGAGTATGAAGTAGAAGGCCTCAGATTACAGGACTACACAGGCGTATGGGTTCAGCATGGAAGTAAGCTGAAAAAGATATGTGCGATAGGAGTACATCTAAGTCGTTGGGTAAGTATGCATGGTTTTGGCTTCAATGTAAATTCAGATCTTAGTCATTTCAATAGAATTATACCCTGTGGAATAAATGATGATGATAAAGAAGTTACTTCTTTGGAAGCACTCAAAGGTCATAAAATAGAGATAACTGAAATCGAACAAAAAATCCTAAAGCACAGCCAAGAGGTATTCGATCTAACTTATGTAAAAACTTAAAATGAAAGCAAAAAGTGTAGAAGATAGTAAGACAGTAATGACTGAACTTATTATGCCCAATGATGCTAATCCTCTAGGTAATCTAATGGGAGGAAACCTCATGAGATGGATGGATATAGCTGGAGGGATATGTGCAGGTAAGCACTGCGAAGCACATGTAGTGACGGCTTCAGTAGATCATGTTTCTTTTAATAAACCTATACGAGTAGGTGATGTGATCAGTATAGTGGCCAAAGTGACTAGAGCTTTTAAGACTTCTGTGGAAGTCTACATGGAAGTGTTTGCTACAGATATTACGGGGAACAACACTTACAAGTCTAATCATGCCTATTTCACATTCGTTGCCTTAAGTGAAAAAACCAAGAAGCCTAAGAAGGTGCCACCATTAGAGCCCACTAATAAGGAGGAGACTAAGCTCTATAAGAGTGCGCCTAGAAGAAGAGAACTCAGATTAATACTTGGTGGTCGTATGAAAGCAAAAGATGCTACAGGACTAAAGGCTTTCTTTAAGAACCTCTAGTTAGATTCTTCCAGATCTATCTATGAAATTGCTACTGGCTTGCTGCGTACCCATAACGAGTATGTCTTGGATATTGACATGCTTGGGTTGGGAGGCTATGAAGTAGATGACTCTTGCTATATCTTTTGAATTGGTAGGTGTAAAGTCTTCATAGATCTTTGCTTTTTTCTTATCCCCGTGGAATCTTACTTGTGCAAATTCTGTAGACTCGACATGACCTGGAGCGACTTGTCCGACTCTGATACCATGTCTGTGTAAGTCTATTCTCATGGCTTTGGTAAGGGCATCTACGCCATGCTTCGTAGCACAATATACGTTACCGTTAGGGTATACCTCTTTTCCCGCGGTAGAGGCGACATTGATGATATGTCCTCTTTGGGCTTTGACCATTAGAGGAGTTATCTCTCGGGTCATGTATAGTAGGCCTTTAAGGTTGGTGTCTATCATGATTTCCCAGTCTTCAATATTGCCTTCATGGATAGGGTCAAAGCCCTTGGCCAAGCCTGCGTTATTTATAAGGATATCTATATTCTGCCACTTTCCCGATATGGACTTCAGCGCTTTTTTTACTTTATCATGCTTCCTGACATCAAAGCATAGGGGTAAGATGTCTACAGCATACTTAGAGGCTAGTTTGTTTGTAATCTCTTTTAGCTTATCCTTTCTTCTTCCAGTCAGGATGAGATCGTAGCCATTCTTAGCGAATCGCTTTGCAGTTGCTTTTCCTATTCCTGATGTAGCACCAGTAATGAGTACAATTTTCTTCTCCATATTGCTGATTATTCCGCTAGTAATTGGTCTAGTTTAGATTCGAATTCTACTTTAAAGGAAGCAAACTTAGATGTAGCTGGTCCATTGAATCCCGTATGTATAAATCTAATCTTATTTTCTCCATCCAGAACTAATAGAGTAGGGTAGGAGTATATCTTATCTAGGAAAGGAAAGGTCTTAGTTGTCTCTGATTTATCCGCATAGCCGCCCAGTAGAATGGGCCAGTCAAAACCAAGTTTTTCTTTATAGGTCTTGAGTACTTTATTGGCTTTCTCCTTATCACGGTAGCGCTCAAAGGCAATAGTGTACGTGTCTATCTTGTCGCCATACTTTTTATCCAATTGCTGTAGATAGAGGATTTCATCTTTGCAGTTTGGACACCAGGTACCCATGATATTTATCAACTTTATCTTTCCGTTATCTTGCAGTGCATAGGCCTCTCCTGTAGGATCTGGAAATGAAAAGTTGATAGGTTCTGACTGAGTTGTTTTAGTCATTTCGTATGGATCAGTAAGCTTGTACTCTGCATCTTTCGTAGCCATCCATTTGGATTTATAATGCTTACCACTTCTGAATTCTCCATAGATAGTATCTTGCTCCATAGTCCCGCTAAATAGAAAAGCATGAGACCCATCAAAGACAGATAAACGCAGCTTATCCCCATAGGCATTACCATCTAAGTATCTATAGTCACCCGTTTCTGTAAGGAAAGTTCCAGACAGCTTATTTCCATTTTGTTGGAATTCTCCTACTGCCGGGTAGGCATTATCGTTATCATATTCAAAAGTGACTTTCCATCTACCAGAAAAGTCAGCTGTCTCTTCCTCTGTCCTATTGATGAATCTATGATTCTGTCCAAAGGAGGCCAGGAATGGGATTTTGTAATTTTCTTTGTAATTGACTATCCAGTAACCTTCTATAAAGTTGTCTTCAAAGAAGCCATCCATTTTTGTATCGAAGGCATCGAGACCTAATTGTAATGTGTCCTTGGCAGTACCAGGGTCACGACCAAAGTGTACCGATTCTACTTTGATTTCTTCTTCTCCATTGATCAAGAAAACTTCCAGTTGCTCATTATTGTATGCTGTCCTTAGATTGAAAGGTAATTCAAAGTAGTCTTTCACTTTTCTATCTCCTTCGTCTAAGGAATTAGCCATGACTTGATCTGGGTCGCTTAGTTTTAAGATACCCCGCCATTCTCCCGGAGGAAGCTGAGTAAAAGAATTGGGTTGTTCTATACAAGACGAGAATAGTATAGCTACTGTAGCCACAAGAACCACAGAGGTGTAATGCATTAAAGTCTTAGACGTCATATAGAAAATTTTGGAGATTAGAAAGTCGGACAGTAAGCACCTCCCTCTTCATACTCTCCACTGAATCTGATTGAAAACTCGAAAGTATTAAAACCAAAAGGCGAGGATAAGAGATCTCTAAGATGGATGTCATAAGAAAGTCCAAATATGAATTGATCTTTTTGTATCCCTAAGAGCGGTGTGATATTCTCTAGATGTAATCCATCCAGGTCGTCTAAGGTCGTCATCCACATTCCAAAGATTATGGCAGTCGAGCTGTCTTTGAATTTATACTCTAGGTTAGTACCAAAATCTATTTGGTTGTCTTCTCCTTGTTTCTGATACACTAGACGGGGCTGCAATTGGACAAGGTATCTTAGTTGCTTATTGTAGCTGACATGAGCAACAAAGCGGGATTCTAATTTTTGTGAGATATCTATACTAGGATTGCTGAACTCCTGCTTGCTGAAGAAAGAATACGATGGTTTATTGACATGGTGCAGCGCTGATCCTATATGTAAGGAAGCTTTATCATATTGGACAGAGTAATTTATCCCTAAGGACAAATCAAAAGCTCCAAAATTATTGGGAGGTAATACTTCACCTGTTGGCAGATTGAAGTCATCTATCTGATTGAATTGATCTTGGAAGAAAATATTATCGTAGTTTATATTTCTTTGAGTGATTCCAAACTGAACTCCTGCTCCTAAGTAGGAGGGTCTCTGATCTCCCAGTCTTTTCTGGTAAGAAAAATTAGCAGATATTTTATTGTTTACCGTAGCGAATTCGGAGACCTTATCATTCACAAAGAAGAGCCCAATACCTATTTTATCTGGTGCTTTCTGATTGCCTATTTTAAAATCAATATTGGTGTCTCCACCTGCTGCAAAGGTTCTATATGGGGACTCGAGTTGATTATTCCACTGATCTCTATAGATAGCTGCCATTCTATAGGTGCCTTCATATGCTCCTGTAAGAGCGGGGTTCATATGCATGGGGACCGCATAGAACTGGCTGAAGTGCTCATCCTGCCCGTAGGCTAGAGTAGCAAGAAATATAAAAATAGCTAGCTTGGAATACCTTTGAATCATTCTACAAATCTACAATTATTGTAATACTTCACTTTGTAAGGATGTAACGAAAAATTATAGGGATATCATTGTTCAGGATAGAATATAGGTGCAGGAGAATTGTAATTTCATGGTCTTAATTATTTTTAATTGGGAAGGCCAAAATTAAGTTCAATTGCGATATGCAAAATCAGTATAGCTAGTCTAAGGCAGCTGCCTAGTCATAGGTCTTACTTGGTATCTCAGGTCTTATTTGGTGAGTACGTAGAAATCATCTCCAAGAAAAGTAAAGAATGGTATAGAGTGAAGTGTTCCTGGGATGGCACTATCGGTTGGGTAGATCCTAAGCAATTTTATGTGCTTAAAGATTCTCAACTGAAGTATTTTGAGCCCTGCACCACCTTTGCACTAGACCACTTGCACGGTATTAATTCCAGCTCCAAACAGTACACTATACCTATTTCTATAGGCTCTAACTTATTTAGATGTGATGGTCTGAATGTAAAGATGCCTTTTGGCGATTTCCAATATTCTGGACAAATCATAGATCTAAAGCAATCACAGTCTTCCGAAAGGCTACTCCTCAGCATAGCTAAGCGCTATATACACTGTCCATTCTTGTATGGAGGGAGATCTATTCTAGGGATAGATGCATCTGGTTTTATTCAGATTATATTCAAGATGATAGGCATTAATATTCCTAGATCTTGTGTAGAGCAATCTGTATTAGGGGAGGATATCGGATTCCAAGCTCAATCGAGAGTGGGTGATTTGGCCTTTTTTGAGGATGAAAGTCATCAGATCATGCATGTAGGGCTCATTTTGGATGATTCTAAGATTATGCATGTACATGGACAGGTAAGAACGGATCTCTTAGACCAGCAAGGGATCTATGATAGGAGTATAAAGAAATACACTTTTAAGTTAAGAACGATCAGAAGAGTTAGCGTTATGCAGTAACTTCTGAAGAGCTAGGATTCTTAATCAGAAGACAGTTTCGTAACCAGAACTTATCTATCAACTCTATCAGTTCGAAGATTTTATCAATATCTACTGGCTTAGACAGGTAAGCATTGGCACCATACTCATAGCATCTTTCGATATCACTTTTGAGTTTTGATGTCGTAAATACGATAACTGGAATCTTCTTGAAGACTTCATCTTTCTTGATTTCAGATATGACTTGCTGCCCACTAATCTTAGGTAGGTTTAGATCTGAAATGATGAGGTCTGGTAGATCACGGTAATGGGCCTTCTTAGATGCCTCAAAATAATTGAGCATTTCTTGACCGTCTGTGACATATTCAAGCTTGATAGCCAAATCATTAAATGAAATGGCCTCCTCGAACAATTTGATATCGGCAATATTGTCCTCTATGTATAATACCTTCTTAACTTCCTTGTGAAGCATATGTTGTTTATTAAAGCTTACGCAATTTAAATAAAAAGGAATATCTAAGGAGGGAAAAGTTTAGGTAGTCGGTTTCTGAGACGCAAATCTTATGCGTTAGTCACATTAAACAACCATTGAAAGCCAATAATTATTCCAATACTGCTTTATAATCATACATTTGATCTGTAAATGACGCATTGCCGTCTTTTTTTGCCAAGAATTATCTGCAAAGGAGCATAGTCCAGAAGATTACCCCAGAATGTCTAGTAAAAAACCTGCTCAGAGCTTAATTATCCTCTGTTTTGCTATTATCTACATAGTATGGGGGTCTACCTATTTAGCTGCCGCATTTTCGATAGAGCAAATCCCAGCATTTAAGCTATGTGGGCTTAGATATACCATTGCTTCCCTACTCACTATTCCGATTATTGCCCTCATTGGGAATTTTGAATGGCCTCCTAGAGCTCAAATTAGAAATGCAGCCATTGCCGGCTTTGTTTTCATGGGTCTTGGTACAGGCGGAGCTATTTGGGCCTTAAACTATTTGGATACGGGCCTGACAGCTCTGATTATCTCAGCAGAACCTCTCATTATTGTTCTCATGCTATGGCTTGTCAATCAGAAACGACCACCAGGGCAAGCATTTTTGGGTATCCTGCTCGGGATGATAGGCATGTACCTCTTAGTATCACAGAAGACCATAGTGAGTTCCTCTGAGCAGTGGCTAGGAGTACTGGTGATCTTTCTTTCTATGTTGGCCTGGGGATCAGGATCCATTTTTGTGAGTAAGGTCAAACTTCCAGAATCAGAATGGACTAACTCTGCCATTCAGATGTTTGTGGGTGGAATAGCCACTATAATTATCAGTTTTTTAATTGGAGAAGAGCAAGTAGAGTGGTCACAGTTGAGCTCTAGAACTTTGCTGTCTATTAGCTACCTAGTGATTTTTGGGTCTATAGCGGCATTCACAGCTTTTAATTTCTTGCTTCGAAATGTCTCTACAGAAAAGGTGGTAACTAATACCTATGTCAATCCGATTATAGCCATGATCCTAGGATATCTATATAATGATGAGCTCATAACCAAGCTCTCTATGCTTGCAGCGGCTATCATGCTTGTAGGGGTCTTTTTTATAAATACGAGCAAGGAGGACACAAAAAAAGCCCATTGATTTCAAAATCAATGAGCTTAGTTGTTTATTCTTTATTTGACTAATATTCGTCTTCGTTAAACAGGAAGTCATCCTTCCTAGGAAAGTCCGGCCATATCTCTACCATATTCTCATAAGAGTCACCCTCATCTTCCATCTCTTGTAAGTTTTCTACAACCTCTGGGGGAGCACAAGTACGAATAGCATAGTCAATTAACTCATCTCTAGTCGCTGGCCATGGAGCATCTTCAAGATGATGTGCTAATTCTAAGGTCCAATACATTTTATTGATTTAAATATTACAAAACTAAAACTGAAGTATTCCTCAATTTTCCTTCAAAAGTATTAAAAAATCGGAAAGCACAAAATATATTTTATATATATGTAATACTATGCGTAATCCTTTGGAAATCAACCTACTAAACTGTGAATCTAATAAATCAAATGCCTACAGTTTCTAAAACCCATAGGACTACAAAATAATTCCCCGACTGATCTAAATAATCAACATGGCATCGCCATAGCTGAAAAATCTATACTTCTGCTTGATGGCTTCTTGATAGGCATCCATGATGAGCTCATGTCCAGCAAATGCAGCGACCATGATAACCAGTGATGATTTAGGTAAATGAAAATTGGTAATCATAGAATTCGCTATACTAAACTCATGCGGATGATAGATGAACAAGTTTGTCCATCCCTCAGCCTCTTTGAGATAGCCTGTTGCAGAGACTGCAGATTCTATTGTTCTCATACTCGTAGTACCGACACTACAGATTCTCCTTTTAGACTCTATCGCTTTATTTACCAGCTTGGCAGAATCTCCAGGTATCGCAAAGTATTCTGCTTCCATCTTATGCTTAGATAGATCTTCTACCTCTATCTCTCTGAATGTTCCTAACCCTACGTGCAGGGTTACCTTAGGAAGATGTATCCCTTTTATCTCTAGTTTCTTTAGAAGTGTCTTACTGAAGTGTAGTCCTGCAGTAGGCGCGGCTACGGCACCTACCTTGTCAGCGTATACCGTTTGGTACCTTTCAATATCTATAGCCTCTGGCTCTCTGTCTATATACTTAGGGAGAGGCGTATGCCCTAATGTTCTAAGTATCGCATGGTATTCCTCATCCGTCCCTTCAAAAAAGAATCTGATCGTTCTTCCTCTTGAAGTCGTGTTATCTACGACCTCTGCGATAAGCAGATCTTCCTCTTCATTATTAGGGTTCGTAAAGAATAATTTATTTCCGACTCTGATTTTTCTTGCAGGGTCTACGAGGACATCCCATAGTCTAGATTCCTTGTTAAGCTCTCTTAGTAAGAAGACCTCTATCTGAGCGCCTGTCTTTTCTTTCTTTCCAAAAAGCCTTGCTGGGAAGACCTTGGTGTCATTGAAGATCATAGTATCGTCCTCGTCAAAGTACTCTATGATATCTTTGAACGTCTTGTGCTCAATCTTGCCGGAGTCTTTATGGACGACCATAAGTCTTGACTCATCTCTAGATTCAGTTGGATATTTAGAAATGAGTTTCTCAGGTAACTCAAAATTGAAAGTCGATAATTTCGTCTTCATGTTTCTTATTTTAAATAGCGTGCAAAAATAGAAAAAATAGAATCAAAGATTCGGAGTGATTTCACGGTGTTTTGTCTAATTATGAGCTTAGGAAACTATATATTCTCTAGTTTTAGATTGTGGTAGTGATAATTAAAGTCATATTAGAAAGTTTCAGACAGGCTTTTGACTCATTATTGGGTAATAAGTTGAGGAGTTTCCTTTCCCTCATAGGTATTACTATAGGGATCTTTTGCATCATATCTGTCAAATCTGCAGTGGATTCACTAGAGGATAATGTCATGGATGGCATCTCAGAGCTAGGCGCTAATAGTGTCTACATAGAGAAGTACCCCTGGAATGAAGACTGGGAGGACAACTACTTTAAGTATATGAAAAGGCCAGACCCTAATCTGGCAGATTATGAAGTCATCAAGAAAAAGTCTAAGCTTATAGATAAGATCTCTTACAATGTCTTCCAAGGTGGTAAGACCGTAAAGTATGGTTCCAGCTCCGTATCTGGAATTTTCGTCATGGGTTCCTCTTATGAGTTTCAAGATATACAGAAGCTAGAATTCAAAAAAGGTAGACACTTTACCCAATCTGAATTTAATTCAGGGGCAAATAAGGTGGTCCTCGGTCATACTACCGCGAAAGAACTGTTTCAGAATATCAATCCTATCGGAAAAGAAGTAAAACTCTTCGGGCAGAGTTACAATGTCATCGGAGTACTAGAAGAAGAAGGGGAGAGCATGTTTAATTTTATGAATTTTGATGAGGTAGCTTGGGTAAGCCTAACCAACGTCAGGAGGTATCTAAATATAAATGATGGTCGTACGATAGGAGAGTCCTTAATGGCCTCTGCTAAGAAAGAGGTCGATATAGAAGATCTTAAAAGCGAACTGACGGGTATACTTAGAGCGCATAGAAGACTAAGACCAAAAGATCCGGATAATTTTTCTCTAATGGAAATGTCTTCGCTTAATCAAGTCTTAGAGGGCTTCTTCGGCACCTTAAATATTGCAGGGATAGTGATTGGTGGCTTTGCATTGATCGTAGGAATGTTTAGTGTTGCTAATATCATGTTTGTCTCAGTCAAGGAACGAACCAACATCATTGGTATCAAAAAAGCGCTAGGCGCTCAGAGATATATCATCATGGCAGAGTTTCTTATAGAAGCTGTGGTCCTTTGTCTAGTAGGTGGCTTTTTAGGGTTGCTGACTTCCTTCGGCATGATCACCTTTATATCAGAGGTGCTGGACTTCAGTATGAACATGACTTTTGATAATGCCTTATCAGGAGTAGTGATCTCAGTACTAGTTGGCGTTTTCTCTGGGATCATTCCTGCTTTTCTAGCGTCTAAGTTAGACCCTGTTGTGGCTATCAGGCAATAGGGCTAGGGGAGAAGTCTTTGGTAGTGAGTTTTGGAACCTCTTCGCCTTGCCATTCTACCTTTTAATTTGCAGAACGACGAACAGCATTTTTAGGGCTTATAGCTTTACGGTACTACCGTATGGTATTGATGCTGCCAGGATGTATGAGAGAGTGGGCTTCCTGCCTCCCTCACATTGCATCGACGCCACAAGCATCTAATAACGAAGGGATATTCTGCTCCGAAACTTATGTTATTTATTTTTGCGTTGTCAAAAAACAAGAAATACTTCCCATCTTTCGGAACATATATACTTGTATAAACTTATTGTCTACTCCGATTTATGGAGACTGACTACGGCAAGTACTGCAGCTCCATTAGCCCAGTAGTAGATGGCATCTATTCCTTTAAAGCCCAATAAGAAAGGAGCAATAATAAAAACTACAGCTACTAAAAAATCTACAATTAGATGAAGCTTATATGATACAACTTTAATAATTCCTGTTTGATGATCAGTAAGTATGGTCAATACTAATGCTGCTATACCTGTAAATATTGATAGCTTAAAAGCTAATGGATTAGAATCTCCTAAGCCTAAAACATATGGTAATACCATAAGGGCAATTGCTACAGGATAGTCAAGATATGCATGGATACGTTTTGTGATGAATTTCATTTATTTCTATTTCTAATTAGTTAGCTAAAAAGTATTCCTCTTGAGTGACTTGTCCAGGATCATTCCATTGTCTGCTGATGATTTCATGCCAAAAGATTTTGCTCCCATCTTTCATGTCAAAATCAAAAGTAAATTCTGAAGCCGACGAATTCTCATCTACAGTAGTTCTGTGATGTGTTATGCTATTTACCTTAGCAATTGAGCTTGTGTAACCTTCCATTTTTTTAATCATTTCGCTTTTGTTTCCAGTAGTGACATCTCCATAATCAGAAGTGCTCGCTGAATCTGCAAAAAATGTAGAGACGGCTTCTACGATAGCTCCTTTTGAAACTAATGCATCCATCTTGGTTACCTGATCTTTGATATTCATAATTCTATATACTGTTTATAAGTCTGCAGTATGAATATGAGGTTATAGTGCAGCAAGTCAGTTACAAGAAATTACCTAATACTTGTACTTTTCTAAAATAGAATCTTAATTGCGAAAATAGCTTTGCTTATTAAAGACCCTCTTTCTTCATTAGGCTATTGGCCGCATACTGGCTTGGCGTGATATCAGTATACTTCTTAAAGAATGATGAGAAATGGCTCACCTCTTCAAAAGTCAGGACATCTGAGATATCTTTAATACTTCTGCCGTCCTGAAGCATTAATTTGGCTGAATTTATAATCTCATTTCTGATGAGTTGTCCCATTGTAGTATGGAGTTTGTCCTTTACTTTTTTGGATAATGTCTTAGGTGACAAGTTCATAGAGTCTGCATAAAAACCAACTGATCGCTGTGTCGCATGATAAGTCTTAAGGAGCTCAAATAGTTCTGGAGTGAAAGTATCTCTTTCTTCAAATTTGATTTTCTTTCTAAATTCTGAAGGGCTCAGGCCAGATGATTTCTTAAATCTTCTATTGAAATAAGCAGGATCTTTAAATCCATACTCATATGCTATTTCGGTGATGTGCTTATCAGTAAAGGCTATTTCCTTCTTGCTTTCTGAGATTCTCTTTTGGGTAAATACTGACTTTATCGTACGTCCTATCTTTGATTTGAAAAGTGCCTGAGCTGTATATTTTGAAGTGCCAAGCAACTTAATTAATTGCTTTTTGGATTGGTTGCTTTTGTAGTTTTCATCTATGATGTCCTTGACATCAAAGATGACATGATATTCTTCTTTTTTTGCACTAAAGGGATTTTGCGAGTACCACACATTCGAAGAGACCTCTACTATGTCACCTTCATTCTTAGCTACTTTGTTTGGATTAAAATACTTTCTGAAGTCTTTACAGTCATTAATGTCAATGTAACTTAAGGAGACAAGGTGGTTAAAGAGAACCCTAACTTCTTTGTTGTGAGTAACATGTTGTTCTTCAAGTTCTATTTTACGGACTATGAAATTCCCAGAAGTAAATTTGATATACTGACCTTTGTTAAGAAAAATCACTTTATTATCCCAATTTTTATACTGCTTAAAATCGACTTCAATACTACCCATACCCTCCATAATATGATACATGGTATGCTTTTGTATCAAGTAGATTTTATTTACTTCCGGTATGAATTTCTTTATCATTGGATAAGGCCTAAGAGTGAGGCAAAACGCAGGTATGCCAAGTAAGCTCCCCTGCGTTTATAGCCTTTGTCAGCAAGGTTTTACTTTAGATAACTTTTGATTCCATAACTTGCTAATACGCCTTCTCCAGTTGCTGATGCTACCTGCGCAATAGCACCTTCTCTACAATCTCCAGCAGCAAAGATTCCACTAATTGACGTATGTGCAAGATCTGTTGTTTTGACAAAACCTCTATTATTTAGTTCAATTATATTCTCAAAGGGCTTAGTATTAGGAATTAAGCCAATAAAAACAAAGACGCCATCTGCATTTATAATTTCTTGTTCTTTGCTTTCATTATCCTCAATTTTTAACCCCTCGAACATTCCCTTGTCATTAGCAAGAAATTCCAAAGACTTCTTATTCATGTAGGTCGTAATATTCTTTACCGAACTTAGTTTTTCTGTATAGGTCTCACTCGCTGTAAACTCAGGAAGAATATGAACTATTTTTACACTTTTACAGAATCCCGCCAAAAAGATACCTTCTTCCAGAGCAGAATTCCCACCACCTATTACAATTATATCTTTTTCTCGATAGAATGCACCGTCACATGTAGCACAAAAATGTACGCCAGAACCTATTAGGTCCGCCTCTCCAGGAATCCCTAATTGACGATATGTCGAACCCGTCGAGAGTACGACTGTCTTACCGAGATATTCTTGAGTCTTAGTTTTTATCTTGAATAAGTCCTCTTCCTTTTCTATAGAGATTACATCCTCTCCAGTCTTTATTGTCGCTCCATAAGTTTTAGCTTGTTCTTCCATTTTGTCCATTAACTCAGGACCGGAGATAGAAGTGAAGCCTGGGTAATTTTCGATCTTTTGTGTAAGAAATGCATTGCCCCCAATTGTTTTCTTTTCCAATATAAGTGTATCGAATCTGTCTCGTTGTGCATATATAGAAGTAGTAAGACCTGCAGCCCCACCACCTATGATTATACTATCAAATATTCTCTCCTCCTTGACATCGTCTAACTTAAGTGCTTGTCGGAGTTCTTCATTTTCGGGTTCCACAAGTACAATATCATCGTTAATAATTATGGTCGGAATTTTTCTCTTGCCATTATTTAACGCCGTTATTATCGGAATAGACCATTCATTCTGATCGATATCTATATACTGGAAGTTGATTTTGTTATCATTCAAAAACGACTTTGATTTTCTACAGTCTGGACACCAGTCAGCTCCATACACTATAATATGAAAATCCTCATTGATCCCTAATGCCGAAGCTAACTGGGCATTATTGGGATTGGTATAAGATTTTCCATTAATGATAACTGTAGGTATGATTCGCTTACCATTATTTATTGATTCTACTTTTTTAGTTGCTGCCTCATCTAAGTCGACATCGATAAAATCATAGGCGATATTATTTTCTTTTAAAAACGATTTCGCTCTTCTGCAATCTGGGCACCAATCGGCTCCGTAAAGTTGGATTTGATTCATTTCAATTTGTAATTTTTGCTATAGAAAGTCCGTGAATATAAACAAGATTTAAGATTAGAAGAACTACATATTGCATCATGAGTAGAGATGGCATACGAATTTTGATCCTATAATTTTATGTTTCTCAACGAAAGACAAGCCCAATAAAACATTTTTTTTATCGAATGAATAGCACTTTGTTTTGCATCCCTCCAAAATCAGGACGGTAAGTTTGATTAACTAAAACCAATAAATTTACTGTTATGACAAGAGGAAATTTAACCGATAGATTCGAGGCAAAGGTAATTCTAGAAGCGCTGAAAGAGCGAATGACTAATCATTAGCTATCAAGTTCAATATTCATCCTCAGTAAGTAAGTACTTGGAAGAGAGAATTCTTAAGGTCTGCTGTGGAGGTGTTTTCCATGGGCAAAAGCAAGAGTATGAAGCCCAAGTAAGAGCAAAGAGAAGAGGAATTATAAAGACAATAGGGCAACAAAAAGCCGAATTGGATTTTTTTAAAAGAAGTCTTGAGATAATGCCTATTGATTTCTCTTACCATGATAATGATTAACGAACTAGAACAATTTTTTCAGCATAAAATGAACTCTTGTACTTCATCCTTAAATAATAGATTCCTGGGTTTAATTCTGACAAATTTAGTACTCCCTTATTGTTATTCTTTATTGAATGTAAATTTCCAAAATTATCAAATAGCTGCGGATTGCTATTAGAATTATAATTATCAATGTAGACTATATCTGAAGTAATCGTGGGATAAATATTTGGTAGATCATTAATCATTTCGTTTGTGCTCACTGGTGTCAGAATACAGCTACTATTATTCCTGTAAACAGGATCTATCCCACTATTAATTGCAAAAACGTTTAGACAGATTTCATCGAACCTTAGAATACCACCATTCAGAGATCTGTTAAAAGTATATTCTTGACCAGGTTCTAGATTTAGGCCAGTAATTTTCTCTTTATACTGTGCATAGGCACAGTTAAAACCATGTATCCTATTGGATACAATATAGATACTATCTATTATTTCTAAACTTTCATTCTTAATGCTATACTCAAATTCATAGGTATATCTAATATCATAGATTGTATCCTGATTATCAATGTGAACTATACCTAACGTATCACTGAGTTCTGACATCGAATGCAGATCCATAGAAAGTAGATCATTAGCTACTAATTCATCATTTGTATCTACTCTTACTACATTATCAATACCTGTTTTTAACTCTTGCGGCAGCGTATATTGGTAGAAAAGTGTTTCAGGATTACCATCTAGGATGCTTGGCTTCGTCACATAGGATAGAGTTGCCGCGTACTCCTGAGTCCATAATGATTCTCCCCATTTATGTAGGTATAAAGTGCCCATATCATAAGAAACAGCATAAATCTCATCCTCAGATATAATTTCGATATCAGTTGGTGTCATGGAGTCTAATGGGTAGTCTGTAACTAGTTCAAGATTATCATTGTATAGTTCTATTCTGTTTGAATATAAAACATATAGATTTTGGCCTTTCACTTTTAATATCTGTGGCACCTCATCTAATTCTTTTGAACGAATAAATTGAAAATCCTTAGTCATAATATGAACGATCTTCTCATTGAAAAGAAGTATATGATCTCCGATTACTGCTATACGCTTAGGTAAGAATGAAAGAGATATGGTATCCAGATCTTGCGACTTCAGGCTTTGTATAATCAACATGCTTTCTTCTGTGTTAGGAATTACGATCAATGTTGTATCGTCAAGAGCATAGTCTTTAAAATGCATATTTGAGACAGTAGATTCTTCGATAAGGCCAAATTCATCACCTACGAAAATTGTAATGGATAGTTCTAGTTGGTCATCAGACAACTGATTGTTTGAAAGGAGAACCCATTGCTCATTATTCTGCTGAAACTTAGCAGTTGTGGTAAACCCTAGATAATGAGAAGTATCGGCACCTATCTCTAATACTCCAGCTCTGCATGTAGAGGCAATATTGTAGTTCAGCTCCAGATCTTTAAACTGAATTGCATCTAGTAGAATCTGCGGAGCTGAATTGTTTTTGATACTTTGTGCAGTACTGTCTTCTTGAAGAAGAAATAGACCCAAGAGACAAATCAATTTTATATTACTCATTTTCTAAATTGTATTAGAGTCTAACCTTTTTCGTTCCTTTTCCATTCTTTCGATTCTTTTCTTTCCGAACTTCGAGATGTTCTTCTATCCCTCCTTGCATCGCTTCCTCTTCTAAGAAGCTTTTGATCAGTGGCGTGACGACCTTCTTTACCCTCAGTCTTTGAAACATCCTCTCTCGCTATTTACTACTCTCTAGAGAAATATAAATTGAATGATTAATTCAAAGGAAAAAAGTTATCAAATATTACATTCAGATTCTTCATGCTTCCAATAGACAACTGAATCTGTTAGATCATCTTCATATTCATTTACAACTTTGATTCGCTCGCCTTTACAATTTAGTAAATGTGAAGCATAGTTGATATAAGGATTACAGTTGCGATAATAATAAACCGTATCACCTTCAAATTGAGACATCATGATGTACTCAAATTTGATCATGTCATCCTTGTTTTCAATAATATTAGCGATCATATCATCCAACCATTCTAGTTCGCCATTACAACTTGATACTACACAAGGTTCTTGTTCAATAGTACTATTTTCCTTACCGCAAGAATCTAAAGTAAGTCCAATTGAAAATAAGACAACAACTAAAAGATGAAAGTTTTTCATTGTTATTTCTTTTTGAGTTAGTTAATAATTAGCAACAAGATTGCATTGAGTCATCGCTAACAATAATATTGCATTTTCATTTTTATACTGATTGGGTCTTATAATTTCTTATATAGACACTATTTCCTGAAGTTTCGTTGGTTATTATTGGAAGATAGTGGAATTATGCTATTCGCGACGTACCCGATAGGGTATGGCGTGATATCATGTGTTATTTGTAATATTCTACATCTTGTACAGAGCTATCCTTGTTGTACCTTATGATTTTGGATCTATCTTGATTGATGAAAACCTCTTCGAAGTCTTAGAAACCATCAGTATAAACCTTCTTGTTGACTTGATGAATATGACTTTTGATAATGTCTTATCAGGGGTGGTGATCTCAGTGCTGGTTGGTGTTTTCTCTGGGATCATTCCCGCTTTTCTAGCGTCTAAGTTGGATCCTGTTGTGGCTATCAGGCAGTAGGGCCTTGGAGAGAGATTTTTGGTCGACTTTTTTAGAGCATCTTTTGCAGTTCACTGTACCTTTTATTTCTTGAATTGGCGAACTGCGTCGCTTGTCATGTCATGGACTTGTTTTACTCAAGTTTGCTATTTTGATCCATCTTTTCATGGAGAATTCGAACTACAACGCATGTGTTTTCTTCCAATCTATAGAATATAAGATGTCGATTTATATTTAACTTTCTGTAGTTGCCTTCTTTGAAATAATATTTTGATCCAATTTCTGGGTCTGACAAAATTGAATTCATCGAATCAAATAATTCATCTTGATATTTTTCCGCTTGATTTTGTCCCCATGTATAGAAAGTAAATTCATAAATCTTTTCTAAGTCATTTAGCGCTTCCGGTCTTAGTAAGAGCTTACGCATCTATCTTGAATTTCTTTCGCATTCTTTCTTTAAATATTTCATTATTAAATGCGAGAGGTTTTCCACTTTTTTCACCCGTAGTAAGGGCTTTATTGATTGATTTTATCTTTTCCTTTTCAATTTCGAGAAGTCTTAACCCACTTCTTAGAACTTCACTTGCTGAAGTATATCGACCCGATTTGATTTCTCTTTGGATGAATTTATCGAAATGATCTCCAAGTATTACTGATGTGTTTTTTGCCATTGAAGTCTATTTTTAAAACTAAATATACCATATTCTGGTATTTGTTTTTTATGTTTTTTACTGTCTTGGACATAACAGAACAGAGGTAGCCTATGATCGTCCTGACCGCTTGTTATGCTCGTACTTTAATCACACTGTTTCATACGGCTGAATTAATATGTCTGCTGGAATTGATAAAGCTCTACTGATTTTTCTAATGATGTTTATGCTCATAGGCCTCTTTCTTGATAGAATTTCAGATGCTCTGCTTTTTAGTCCAATCACCTCTGCTAAATCTTTTTGACTCATTTCCATTTGTTTCATTTTGAATTTGATTGCTTCTATTGGATCTGGATCTGGAAATTCTCCTACAGTTTCATCTTCATATCGTTGTATTAACATAACAAGTATTTCGAGTTCCTCTTGTTCTTTTGTTCCTTTCTTAGCGTGAAAGATTTTATCCAAGTGCTTCAGAGCTTTTTGGTATTCTTCTTCAGTTTTTATGAGTTTAAGTTTCATTATATCTCTTTATCGTTTATCAAATCATATTCAGAATGTGTTCCAATGAATCTAACCCAAACCAATTGGTTTGTCGAATGAGATTTTGACTATTAATCTGTATTTGTTACCCTTTATTTTGAAGACTATTCGGTTATTACCTACGATTTTGCAAGTCCCAAATTGTTGTTTGATCTCATTGAAATTGGACCATTTGGCTTTATCCGTAACTTTGTACCAACTTAGTAGTGCTTGTTCTGCATCCTTGAGACGTTAGTAACACATTGATCACTATAGTAAGATGCTGATCCTTTGTTTTAAATGAAGAATGTTTCATAGGTTTATATTAACCCTCTGCTCTCGAAACCTTTATTGATGTCTTTGTCCTCAATTTTTGCATAGCTCTGTAGCTATAATTTCTTACGACCTGTTCAGTCAAATTCATTACTTCAGATGAACTATTTCTCTCTTCAGGGCTCAGAAATTACTGCCTCGTTGTATTGTCATCGACACTAAGATAATAATAGATAAATAGAGCTTCTAAGCTAGATCCGGTAGTTGCCATTACCAGAAGACTAAACTGTAGCCATAAAAAAATGGCCTTGAACTTACGTCCAAGACCATTTTATATTTTTAGTAGAAGTAGAGTTACTTCACTTTTGCTACTATTGATTTGAAAGCATCTGGCTCATTAAGTGCTAGATCGGCTAAGACCTTTCTATTGAGCTCTATGTTTGCTTTCTTAAGTCCGTGCATGAACTTTGAGTAAGACATTCCTTCTTGTCTTGCGGCAGCATTTATTCTTGCTATCCACAGTCTTCTGAAGGCTCTTTTCTTGTTTCTTCTATCTCTGTATGCATACTGCCATGCTTTCTCGACGGCATTTTTTGCTACAGTGTAGACATTACTTCTAGCTCCAAAGTATCCTTTGGCAGCTTTAAGGATTTTCTTCCTTCTTCTTCTTGATGCTACAGCATTTACTGAACGTGGCATATTTAATGTTTTTTGATGTAAGGGCCTCTATCTCTAGAGTCTTGACCTCAGATCAATTAATCAATTTATTTACACAATAATCTTAAGATTCTAGGCGTATCGCTAGTCGCTACAAGCGTAGATCCAGTTAGATTCAATTTAGCTTTCTTAGACCTCTTTCTTAGAAGGTGTCTTTTTCCAGCTTGGAATCTCTTTACTTTTCCTGATCCTGTAATCTTAAATCTTTTCTTCGCACTTGAATGCGTCTTCATTTTAGGCATCTGTCCTCCAATTTAGGGGTGCAAAATTACAATAAATAACTATAGTAAGCATAACGCTTAACTAGAAATAGGGCTAAAAATGTAAGAGAATTTTACTTTTTCTGCTTTTTGATAGGGGCAATCATCACTATCATCCTTCTTCCCTCCATTTTTGGAAGCTCTTCTGCTGCTCCTAACTCCGCTAATTCATTGATGAATTTAAGCAGAAGGAGTTGTCCTCTATCCTTGAAGACGATCGTTCTACCTCTGAAATGGACATAGGCTTTCACCTTAGATCCTTCAGTTAAGAACTTCTGAGCATGCTTCAGCTTGAAGTTAAAATCATGTTCGTCCGTGTTAGGACCGAATCTTATCTCCTTTATAACTGTCTTAGCAGTCTTCGTTTTGATCTCCTTTTCTTTCTTCTTCTTGAGGTAGAGAAACTTATTGTAGTCTTGGATTTTAGCTACGGGAGGTACTGCCTTGGGGCTTATTTCTACCAGATCTAGACCTAATTCATTGGCCCATTTTACTGCTTCTCTGGTGTTATGAACGCCGGATTCAATTTTCTTTCCGGCTATTTCAGAAATTTCATCGAAGTTTTCTCCAACTAACCTTATCTGATGAGAGAGAATTTTTTCATTAATTCTGTAATTGAATTTCGGTTGAGGTTTTTTCTGAAACGATCTTCTTTTCGCCAAATGCTCTTTTTTTGTGTATAAATGTTTTAAGTCAAGTATTTCAAAGGTAATATAAAGCTATTACTCATGTGAACAATGTTATTCTTTAATATTCTCTGATTCTATGTTAGAAGAAGACTTTATTACGATTGAAGATTTATCCTTGCTAAGGACTGCTTTGAATGTCGTTCCTTCAGCAGGACTCTCACTCAGTATGTACTCTGCAAGAGGGTCTTCAATGTATTTCTGTATTGCTCTATTCAGCGGTCTAGCACCGAACTGAGGATCAAATCCTTTCTCAGCTACAAACTTCTTAGCCGTAGGAGTTAATGTGAGCTTATGTCCCATATCCTCCAATCTCTTAAATAAGTCCTTCAGTACGATATCGATAATCTTGAAGATGTGCTCCTGCTCTAGACTATTAAAGATGACTACATCATCTATACGATTTAGAAACTCAGGAGAGAACGTTTTCTTGAGTGCCTTTTCTATGACTCCTTTAGAATCATCTTCTGCAGCTTGTAATCTCGCTTCTGTATTGAATCCAACACCTGTCCCAAAGTCTTTTAATTGACGGGCTCCGATATTAGAAGTCATGATAATCATGGTGTTCTTAAAGTCGACCTTTCTTCCTAGACCATCTGTCAGCTGACCATCATCGAATACTTGTAGTAAGACATTGTAGATATCTGGATGAGCTTTCTCTATTTCATCAAGGAGGATCACTGAGTAAGGCTTTCTTCTGACCTTCTCAGTCAACTGTCCACCTTCTTCATATCCCACATATCCTGGAGGCGCTCCGATCAATCTACTAAGTGAGAATTTCTCCATGTATTCTGTCATGTCTATTCTGATCAATGCATCTTCAGAATCAAAGACATGCTTGGCTAAGGCCTTCGCTAATTCTGTCTTTCCGACACCTGTAGGTCCTAGGAATATAAAGGTTCCGATAGGCTTAGAAGGATCTTTAAGACCCAGTCTATTTCTTTGGATAGCCTTAGTAATCTTATCCACTGCTAGATCCTGACCTATGATATGACCTTTAAGATCTTCTGACATCCGTACTAACTTCTTGTTTTCCTTCTGTGCAACTTTCGTCACAGGAATCCCCGTCATCATAGCTACGACCTCTGCGATATCTTCTTCGTTAACAGGGTACTTTGCCTCCTTGGATTCTTCTTCCCATTCTTTCTTAGACTCCTCTAGTTTCTTGATCAATTTTGATTCTTGATCTCTGAGGTCTGCGGCTTTTTCGTATTGCTGATTTTTTACAGCTTGATTCTTAAGCTCTTTGACCCCTTCTATTTTGGCTTCTAGTTCTTCTATATACTTAGGCACATGAATATTCTTGAGGTGGGTTCTAGCACCTACTTCATCTAGTACATCTATCGCCTTGTCCGGTAAGAATCTATCAGTGATGTATCTATTACTCAGCTTGACACAAGCCTCTATGGCTTCATCAGAGTAGTCTACATTATGAAAGTCCTCGTATTTAGGCTTTATGTTATGAAGGATATGCACCGCTTCTTCTGGAGAAGGTGGGTCTACTAAGACCTTTTGGAATCTTCTATCTAGAGCTCCATCCTTCTCTATGTACTGTCTGTACTCATCTAGGGTAGAGGCACCGATCACTTGGAGTTCTCCTCTAGCTAGTGCTGGCTTGAATATGTTAGAGGCATCTAGTGAACCTGTCGCTCCACCTGCTCCTACTATAGTATGTATCTCATCTATGAAGACGATCACATCTCTAGTTTTCTCCAGCTCATTCATGATCGCTTTCATTCTCTCCTCGAACTGACCTCTATACTTAGTACCAGCGACTAAGGCCGCTAGATCTAGCATGACTATCCTCTTATCAAAGAGGGTTCTGCTTACTTTCTTCTGGATTATTCTAAGAGCAAGACCTTCTGCTATAGCCGTCTTTCCCACTCCTGGTTCTCCTATCAGAATAGGATTATTTTTCTTTCTTCTACTTAAGATCTGCGAGACTCTTTCGATTTCTGTCTCTCTACCGATGATCGGATCTAGCTTGTCCTCTTCAGCTAGTTTAGTAACATCTCTTCCGAAATTATCAAGGACAGGGGTTCTTGACTTTGAATTTCCTTTTCTTCTAGAAAAAGATTCTTCTCTATCATCATCTAGCGGCAATTCGCTGTCACTAGAGGATACTATATCAGAGTAGTTGGAATTATCTTCCTGATTGACGTATTCTAGTTCATTTTTATAGATCGCATAATCTACTTCGAACTCATCTAGAATTTTAGTTGAAGGGTTTTCACTCATTTTTAATATTGAGAGCATGATATGCTCTGGATTAATTTCTTCTTGCTTCATGGACTTGGCTTCTAGAAAAGAAACCTTTAGGGCTTTCTCTGCATGCTTATTGAGAGGGATGCTTCCTACATTAAGTTGTGACTCAGCACCTCTTTTGTTCTGTACAGCAGATTCAATTTTGTACTTCAATTCGTAAAGATCTACATCCAATGAGTCTAGAACTTTGATAGCGAGACTTTCTTTATCCTTGATCATTCCTAGGAGGAGATGCTCAGTTCCTATAAAGTCATTACCTAATCTAATGGCTTCGTCCCGACTAAGGGATATTATCTTTTTTACTTTCGGCGAAAACTTACTGTTCATCTCACTTTATTTTGAATTTAAACTAGCCAGTTCAGAAAAGGGTCTCATCTGACCACCACTTTGACGATTTCTTAACCTACTAGATTAGTCTTTACTACGCGAACAAAGTTAATATTATAAAATATAATCATGTATAACCCTGCTCTTATATAAAAGCTTAAAAACCATACCATTCATTTAGGATTGTCAGGTTGACATCAATACTTATGTTTAATAACCACGAGGGGCTATTTTGTTTAATATTATGACTTTTCTGCCTATAAATATGGCCATATCAGGTAATTATGGCAGATACTCTACATTATATCAGTCTTATCCACTAATTTTGTTCGTTCTGAAAGCTCTTAGGTTTTCGGATAACCAAATACTGAATATGAAGTTTGTAATAGATAAGCAGGAAAAGTATTCTCTACTTCAACTGAACGAGGAAAACCTTAATTCCTTAATCGCACCAGATTTAAAATCTGAATTTGTCTTCCTATGTAATGAAGGTGTCAAGAATCTAATATTAGATTTATCAGAGGTCAAGTATGTAGATTCTTCTGGTCTCAGCGCTATACTTACAGCTAATAGACTATGGAATGATCAAGGCATGTTTGTACTTACAGGTATCGCCCATCCCAGTGTAAAGAAGCTCATAGAAATTTCAAGGTTAGAAACCATCTTCAAAATAATTCCTACTGTAGAGGAATCTATTGATTTCATCTTTATGGAAGAGATAGAAAAGGAATTAAGCTCGGAGCAAGAATAAGGAATACCAATGCCAAGACCTAAGTTTGAGTTGACTATACTTGGTAGTAACTCAGCTAAACCTTCTTATGGTCGATGGCCTACTAGTCAAGTATTAAGTGTTGCAAATCAATTGATCTTAATTGACGCCGGAGAGGGCTGTCAGATAAGATTAGATCAGTATAAGATAAAGCGGAATAAGATTAAGTATGTCCTCATCAGTCATATGCATGGCGATCATTTATATGGTTTGCCAGGATTCATTGGATCTTTAGCACATCTCTCTAGGACAGCACCTCTGATCGTGTATGGACCAATAGGGATAAAGAAGTACCTAGAGACAGTCTTTACTCTCAGCGAATCCTACATCAGTTTTGAGCTGACTATAGTAGAGCTATCCAATACATCACCAGAGGTCATACAAGAAGAGGCAGGCTATACTATTACTGCTTTTCCAGTTAAGCACAGAATCCCTACCTACGGCTATCAGATAAAAGAGAAGCAAGCCGAAAAGAACATAATCAGGAGTAAGATCAAGGAATATCAACTGGACTATAAAGAGATCGTAAGAGCTAAGAATGGAGAAGACCTGATCAAGGACGGTACCACCATTCCCAATGAGGAGTTAACAATAGCCGGGCCATCTTCCAGATCCTATGCCTACTGTGCTGATACGGTAAAAGATGGCTGGCATAAAGAACATCTCAGAGGAAGCTCGATACTCTATTTTGAGACCACCTATCTTCATGAGCTAGTAGACCTTGCCCACGAAAGAGGTCATACCACTGCAAAGGAAGCCGGTAGCATAGCTCGAGAATTAGAAGTGGGTACTTTGGTGATAGGGCATTATTCTAGCAGATATAGAGATGTAGAACCTCTATTAGAGGAAGCTAAGAAGGAATTTGAGAGTACAGAGCTGGGATATGACGGTTTTATCTTAAATATTTAGAAAACTTTGCCCCTCACAAGTTGTTAATTTTAAAATAGGGTATATCTTTGCACGACTTTTGAAAAATGGTCGGTTAGCTCAGCTGGTAGAGCAACGCCCTTTTAAGGCGTGGGTCCTGGGTTCGAACCCCAGACCGGCTACTTCCAAAAACCTTTGTATCACTCATGAAACAAAGGTTTTTGTCTTTCTTAAAGAATAGTCGAATAGAGGAGGCATTTATTAATGAAATTTTTTCTTTAATAAATGCGTTATAAAATAATCGGAGAGCAATAGAACTTTCCTTCTTTCCTCTAGCAAGTATTGAATCTGGAATAATCCAGAGCTTAAGGAGTAAAGATATTTTTGTACTAAAAATTTATAATGGCTAGACCACGTACTAAGAAATTTGAGTTTGGAAAAGGGTTATATTATTTCAACATCAAGAAGGGATATAACAACAACATCACTATCAAGAGGATAGAAAAAAAGAAGGCAATAGATGCTTACAAGCAGTATCTAAAGACTCAAAAGGACAATTGTGAGTGGTTAGGAAAGTGGGATGGAAAGAAATTCATAGAAGATAATTTCGAAAAATTAGAAGTAGCCTAAAGCACAGTCTTCAAAAAAAAAATAAAGATTCCTAGATTGATTTTCAATCTGGGATTTTTTTTGCCCATCATATCCATTCATAAACTATCCTCTCAAAACAAGGATAAGACAATTCTAAGATGGTACTTTTGCTCCCACAAACCTAACCTAGATAAGATGAACAGAAATTTAGCCTTAGAATTTATCAGAGTTACAGAAATCGCAGCAATAAACTCTGCAAGATGGATGGGAAGAGGAGATGAAAAAGCTGCAGACCAAGCAGCTGTAGATGGTATGCGTAAAATGTTAGATACGATTGAGTGCAAAGGGGTAGTGGTGATAGGAGAGGGAGAGAGAGATGAAGCACCAATGCTGTACATAGGTGAAGAGGTAGGGACAGGAAATGGCCCTGAGATAGAAATCGCTTTAGACCCTCTAGAAGGTACTACAATCTGTGCTGAAGGTGGCTATAATGCTATCTCAGTTATGGCTATAGGTAGCAAAGGCTGCTTGCTGAATGCACCTGACATCTATATGAATAAGATTGCGGTAGGGCCAGATGGCGTAGGCGCGATTGATATATTGGATAGTCCAGTCAATAATCTGAAGCGTCTAGCACAAAGGAAGAACTGTAGCTTAGGCGATCTCACTGCTATTATCTTAGATAGACCACGTCATAAAGAACTCATACAAGAAGTCCGTGATAGTGGTGCAAGAATATATTTAATAGGGGATGGAGATGTCTCTGCGGCAATTGCTACTGCCCTGCCTAATACAGGTATAGACATCATGCTCGGAGTAGGAGGTGCACCGGAAGGGGTCATAGCTGCAGCAGCTATGAAGTGCATCAAAGGAGACTTTCAAGGAGTACTAGTGCCTAGGAATGATGATGATGTTGCTAGAGCTGGTAAAATGGGCATAGCTGATATCAATAAAGTATACTCAATGGATGAGCTGGCAAAAGGCGATGTGATGTTTGTAGCTACAGGAGTAACCGATGGGTCATTACTCAGAGGTGTACAGTTCAAACCATGGGGAGCAGAGACACATTCAATCATCATGAGAAGTAAATCTGGAACGATAAGACATATTACTGCAGAGCATCACTTTGACAGAAAGCCTGTCTACTAAGAGTTAGAGGACGCTGTCTATTTTATCATCTAAGGAGTACTTGCCAGAACCTAATAGATAGATGGCTATAAATCCGATGAGGTAGATCAAGGCAGGCTCTTTAGAACCTCCATCTGCTCCGTACATAAAGAAAGGATCATTACCATGAATATAAAATGCGGCTACGATCATAGTGATTATCACTGGAATCGCAGCTAGTCTGGTCTTATATCCAATAATAATCATAATGCAGGCGACGAATTCCGCTATAACGGTAAGTGTCAAACAAATACTTGGGGATAGCCCCATCACAGAGGCAAACTTTATCTCTCCTCCTTCGATGAGTTTCATAAACTTACCCATTCCATGACCCAAGAGCATATAGCTACCAAAACCGAGTCTTAGAACCAAAGCCGCTAAGTCAGGATATCTTAAATTCATATCAAACGAAAATTATGTAAGCGAGTCAGAGGATATTAACCTCCGATTGCATTGTGGAGGCCATCTATTTGTTTCGACCAAAGATCTTTTTGTTCTTTGACTTCATCATCGTCACAGAAATCTGTGATCTCTAATATTGTCTGTCTTGTGATATCCGAGATATACATTCTGAATTCGAAATACTCACCTTCGTCGGATTCCTCCCACTTGAATCTTAGTCTTTCTTCCTCTATATCGTCTAATAGAATTGCTGATTCTTCAGACCCATCCCAAGAGAAAGTGTATACATCATCGCTGATATCTACACCGTCAGCAAACCATCTCACCAGATTTTCTGGTAACGTCAGAAACTGATGGAGCATGCCCGGGGAAGCTCTAAAAATAAATTCCATATCAATTTTCACCCTACTCATTAAATAAACTTTTTAAGTATAACTGTTTGGCCACCTTATTGATGGGGGGAAAATATAGATTTTAATTGCGGATTATCAAAGATTAATTAGACAAATCTATTTTTATTAGGCACTTTTTTTGTTTATAACCATAAATGTCCATTGAATCTATCTATAGCTTGTGTCATGTTGCGATTTGGTGGATATAGTTATATTTTCGTATTTCCTTAATTTGAGAATAATAAAACCCAGTAGATGAGGCAACTTAAAATTACCAAGTCGATCACTAATCGTGAATCCCAGTCATTAGAAAAGTACTTACAAGAAATTGGAAAAGTTGATCTCCTCACGCCAGAAGAAGAAGTCGATTTAGCAAAGAAAATAAAGGAAGGTGATCAAGATGCCTTAGAAAGACTTACTAAAGCGAATCTTAGATTCGTCGTTTCAGTAGCAAAACAATATCAAAATCAAGGATTGTCTCTTAGTGACCTTATCAATGAAGGTAACCTAGGACTTATCAAAGCCGCACAAAGATTTGATGAAACTAGAGGTTTCAAATTCATATCTTATGCTGTATGGTGGATTAGACAGTCTATCTTACAAGCTCTCGCAGAGCAATCAAGAATAGTAAGATTACCACTTAATAAAGTAGGGTCTCTAAATAAAATAAACAGAGCTTTCTCCGAACTAGAGCAAGAGTATGAAAGAGAACCGTCATCGGATGAGCTAGCTGAGCTTCTAGAGATTTCTGCTGATGAGGTAGAAACAACCTTAGGTGTTGCTGCAAGACACGTCTCTATGGATGCACCATTTGTAGATGGAGAGGATAACTCACTACTAGATGTACTAGAGAACGCAGGTACTCCCGGCACTGATTCTAAATTAGAATATGCTGAGTCACTTAGAAGAGAAATAGAAAGATCTCTTAATACATTGACAGAAAGACAGTGTGATGTCATTAAGTTATACTTCGGTATCGGGATAGAACATCCAATGTCACTAGAAGATATCGGAGATAGATTCGGTCTGACAAGAGAAAGAGTAAGACAAATAAAAGACAAAGCGATCAACAAACTGAGATCTGCTTCTAGAAGTAAATTGCTGAAGCATTACCTAGGCGTCTAAGACAAATAATAAAGATTAACTTTTTAATGGAGAGGCTATATGTAATGGTCTCTCCATACTTTTATGTAGTGATATGAACGTCTCCGTTCTTTGGATCCCGCTTATTTGTTGGATCTGATCTGAGATAATGTTGCGTAGGTGTTCTGTGCTCTTCACTATGACTTTGGCGAAGATGCTGTAAGTACCTGTGGTGTAATGTGCCTCTACGACCTCTGGTATATCAGCTAGCTGCTCTGAGACGGAATCATAGAGTTTGCTCTTTTCTAGATAGATACCTAGGAAAGCAGTGATATCGTAACCGAGTAATTGATAGTCCACTTTAACTTGAGAATTAATGATGATCTTGGCTTCCATCATTTTCTTTATCCGTACATGAACAGTTCCGCTTGATATAAAAAGCTCCTTGCCAATTTCTGCATAGGTCTTCTTAGCATCGTTCATCAAAATGGATAAGATTTTGATATCTATGTTATCTGGCTTGAAGTTTTTCATAAGTTCAAAAAGCGTCCGTAAATGTTATTTAATATAGTGAACTTTGGATAAGTTTAGTAAATAGAACAATTATGTTGTTAGCATTAAAATAATTAGACCTGAAATTGAATCGAGATAGAAAAGATATAAGAGTTTGGGAACCAATGGTCATAGGGATTGCTTGTGCAATCGGTTTAATAGCAGGCTATAATATAAACTTCAATAATGCTGACTCTTCTCTACTCCAATCAGATAAACTACTAAACTCTAAAACAGATACTCATTATGGTGATGGAAGAATAGAAGAAATACTTTCATTTGTAGAATCCAAGTACGTAGATTCCATAGAATCTGAGGCGATTACTCTTACTCTGATCGATGAATTATTAGCGCAGTTGGACCCTCACTCAAGCTATATAACTCCAGAAGAGCTCGCTGAGTACAATGAAAAAATGAGTGGACGATATGTAGGCATAGGCATAGAGACCCTATCTTTCAGAGATACCTTTTATATCACTAAGCTGGTAGAAGGTGGTCCTGCTATGAAAGCTCAAATAAAAGTCGGCGATGCCATCCTATCCATAGATGGTCAAGCTGTAGCCGGCCAAAATCTATCCTTCTCTGAAGTAAAAAACATGCTTAAGGATCCAGTCTCAGAAAACTTAGAACTGAAAGTGAAATCTATAGGCTCTTCAAGAGAACAAACAATCAATGTGAGCTCTTCTGAAATATCTGTAGCCTCTGCTGATGTATGTTATCTTTTAAATAAAAACACAGCTTACATCAAGCTGTCTCGATTTAGTGGCAATACTTATGAGCAATTCATAGAATCTATAGAAAGTATAAAGGAGGGACTTACAGAGCTTAATCTCGTATTAGATCTTAGAGACAACCCTGGAGGATATTTGCCCCAGGCCATAAAGATTCTTTCTCAACTATTCGAAGAGAAGGATAAGCTCCTAACCTATACCCAAGGCTTAAACATGAAGCGGAGAGACTATAGAAGTACTGGCAATGCTTTCTACAAAATAAAAAAGGTCGCTGTGCTCATAGATGAGAATTCTGCATCAGGCAGTGAGATTTTATCAGGTGCTATCCAAGATTGGGATAGAGGTATAGTGATAGGAGAGAGAAGCTACGGTAAGGGGCTGGTCCAAGAAATATTCCCACTAAACAATGGAGGTGCATTGCGATTGACAGTGGCCAAATACTTTACTCCTAGTGGTAGGCTTATTCAGAAATCCTATGCGAGCAGCAATAATGAATTCTCTGCAGATAGTAGTATCAAAAGCACAAAGCTCTTGGATAGGAAAATGGAAAGTGGCAATGGCATCCAACCCGATATACTTATTAGTTCTACGGAGATGCCTGGATGTAATTCGATGACTTATTACTACGATGATTACATTCTATGGAAGATGAAGTCATTGGCTAGACTAGATGTCAGAAGAGAAGCTTTTTCAGGAAACGAGTTCTTTGACTTCTTAGAAAGAGAATACAATGAGGTGTATCAGGAGCTCTACGATTCCTCTTGTCAAGCGCTAAGTAGTCTTAGCAAGGATATCTACTCTAGGTATATCAGGATGACCCAAAACGACAATTCTTATGCGCAGCACTTGAATGCAACAGATGAGTACATAGCTAGGGCTTTGGAGTTTGTAAAAGATGAGCGACCTACTTTGGCCCTACTATCTGAGGAAGAATAGTTCTCCCTCTTCATTATACTTTATAATCGTAGAAGCATGTTCCGAGATGGAAGCTCTTCTAGCTCTGAAAACATAATCTACTTGATTGATGATTTCAGGACTGATGTCTTTGTAGCAAGTAGGTGAAGGTTGCGCTTCTATATTGGCACTGGTAGATACTAGGGGCTGGTCCACAAGATCTATGAGTTCTTTTAGAGTTTCGTCTTTGGTGACTCTGATGGCAATAGACTTTTCAGGAGTGAGAAGATGTGCAGGTAAGAAATCAGAAGCCTGGTGTATGACAGTGAGAGGTCTCTGGTAGTAACCTAGAAGATTTTCGACTCTTGGATGAATGCCCGTAATATATCTGTTAAGCATCTCAGTATTGCTGACGAGAAGTATCAGAGGTTTTTTGGGGTTTCTTTTTTTAATTTGATAGATCTTGAATACTGAAGAAGCATCCGAGGCGATACAGCTTAGTCCCCAAATGGTGTCGGTGGGACATAAGATCACTTTACCATCTAGTAATAAACGACCAATAAAAGGAATGTCATCAATAAAGTCGGACATAGAAGCAACGCCTGGGTTTTGTTATAGATATATAGAGTAAACAAAAGAAATAGTCAATTGTCTTCGTTTTAGCTATATGTTTTGTTTTACTTGGGTATAAACGAGATATATTTAACTTTATTTCAATAAGAAAATAGACTTTCCATAAAGGACCTAAATATGGCAAAAGACATCCTCATTTCTCTCTTAGCTGTGATTATAATTTCGCTATCGTTTCTGACGAGTGCGACGGCGGCACATATCGTAGGTGGAGACATTACGTATAGGTTTCTTTCTTTCAATGCTGATTCGACACAGGTTACTTTCGAGATCAATGTGACGATGTATAGAGACAACTTAAGTGGTGGGGCAATTTTTGATTCTGGTATGGATGCCTTCTTCGGTATACATAGAGAAATTTCTCCTGATAATTGGATACTTGAAAATCAGGTAACAGGCATAAATCCGACTACACCAGAAGAAATAATTGCTAATGATGATCCCTGTGTGGATGAGCCCCAAGGGGTAGTAGGAGTAGAAAAGGCCTCTTATATATTTAACGTCACCTTAGATGTGGTAGAGGATAACTATATGATCTCATACCAGCGTTGCTGTAGAAATGAGTCAATTTCAAATTTGATAATGCCTGGCGAGACAGGTGCGGCTTTTGATGTTATAATATCCCCTGAGGCACAGAGGTTGGGAAATAGTAGCCCTGTATTCAAGGAATTTCCTCCCATATTTATCTGTGCTGGATTTCCAGTTTCAGTAGACCAGTCAGCTGGGGATTTTAATGGAGACAGATTAGTGTACAGCTTTTGTACTCCTTTTACAGCGGGGGGTACTTTTGATTCTAATACCCAGCAGGGTGGTGATCTGAGATGTTGCGAATGCGTAAGACCAGCTCCTGGCTTGTGTCTTCCCCCCTTTGAGACAGTGCAGTTTAGAGCACCATTTACACCTCTTGGTCCCCTTGGCGGTAATCCAGTAGTTACCATTGATAGCAATACTGGAATTATAACAGGTATTCCAGAGTCTACAGGACAGTTTGTCGTTGGGGTTTGTGTAGAAGAGTTTAGAAACGGTGTCTCGTTAGGGAAAATAAGGAGAGACTTCCAGTTTAATGTCTTACAATGTGAAAAAGAGGTATCGGCTATTATAGATGCTGATGAAAGACTAGATGATGCTAGTAATACCTTCGTCATTAATTCTTGCGGTGATACAACCTTGACCCTTAAGAATCTGAGCACAGAGGAACGCTTCATACAAAGTTATGATTGGGAGTTTTATAGAGAGGACCAATTAATTTTTGAGCAAAGTGGTGGAGCTGCACAAAAGGATGCTGAAGTTGTATTTCCAGGTGTAGGTACTTATGAAGGTTTTATGATTGTAAATAAGGGAATCGATTGTGCTGATAGTGCTTATTTCCTCATCAATATGTTTCCAGATATTTCGGCAGATTATATGTTTGACTATGATACCTGTGTTGCAGGTCCAGTGTCATTTGTGGATGGTTCTTCCACTAGGGGAGATCGATTGGTCGGCTGGGAATGGGATTTTGGAGATGGTGAATTCTCAAGCTTGCCAGATCCCGATCATCAGTTTGCAGTACCCGGACTGAGGGATGTCTCCTTGATAGTAGAGGATAATAATGAATGCAAAGATACTATGACCCAGCAGGTGGCTTATTTTCCAGCACCGTCAGTTATCGTAGTAGAGCCCAGTAATTTTATAGGCTGTACACCTTCTGAGATTACGCTGACCAATTTATCCTCGCCTATAGATTCTACTTATGACATACTCTGGGATCTTGGAGATGGAAATTTTAGTACCGAAATAAGTCCCACTCATAAATACTTAGAAGCCGGAGAATATTCTATCTCATTAGATATAGTCTCTCCTATAGGCTGTGGGATATCTAGGTCCTATGGAGAGTGGATCAGAATAAAAGAGTCTCCAGACGCTAATTTTGATTGCTTTCCAGACGAGCTGAATATTATTAATAGAACAGCCTCCTTTACAGATTTAACAGATCAGGCTGGTGCTTGGTTATGGGATTTTGGAGGAGAAGCTACTTCATTTATTCAGAATCCGACTTATACTTTTCAGGATACGGGGATATACAAGGTGCTACTCACTGCCTATCATCCGATAACTAACTGTCCAGATACGATATCTAAGATTATAGATGTAAAACCGAATGTGACCTTCCATTATCCTAATGCTTTTACTCCTAATGGTGATTCTAGCAATGATTTGTTCCTAGGAACAGGCTATTATGATGGATTAGTGAACTATAATATGACCATCTGGAATAGATGGGGGCAATTAATTTTCGAGACAGATGACCCTAGGGAAGGCTGGAATGGACAAGAATTTAATACTGGAACTGCATCTCCGCAAGGGGTTTACGTCTATAAGGCCAAATTTAGCGATCCTAGAGGAAATGATTTCTTAGAAGAAGGTCATATAACTCTGCTCAGATGATTTGCAGATTATAAGAATTTAATGATATCTTTGCAGCCCTAATTAAATGAGTAACATTTTTGCTTTATGGACCTAATTAATTACGTACACGAACAGTTAACTGCTAAGAAAAATCTACCTGACTTCAGACCTGGAGACGGTGTAGATGTAAGTTATAAGATTGTAGAGGGTGCAAAAGAAAGAATTCAGTCTTTTAAAGGCAACGTTATTCAGATAAATGGAATTGGCTCTACGAAGACCTTTACTGTTAGAAAAATGTCTAGTGGTATCGGTGTAGAAAGAATCTTCCCTATGTCTAGCCCTGCTATCGTAGATATCAAGATCCTCAAAAGAGGTAAAGTAAGAAGAGCTAAGCTCTATTACCTTAGAGAACTTGTAGGTAAGAAAGCTAAGATCCGAGAAAGAAAGTCTCTTAAGTAGTTCTTGCCCTGGAGTACCATTTCGTTATATTTGATAGCATCTCAGGACTATCACAATTATGGTGAAAGACTTAAAGTACTTAGCGGCGCTTACTACTATCCCATTGGTTACATATTATTCTCTTAATGAGCAAGGCCTCTTTGCTTACAGTACTGTGATATTTATATTTATACTCTTACCCATAGTAGAGTATTTCGGGCCACAAGAAGAAACTAATATCAGCCCCGAAGCTGTAGAGTCCTACAATTCAAAGCGCTTTTTCGATTGGATGCTCTATCTGAACGTTCCTATTGTTTACTTTTTTGTCTTCATTCTTCTGAATAGACTCACAACAATTGAAGCCGATGGGGTGACGACCTTTGGTTGGATATTGAGTACAGGAATCGTTTTTGGAGCTCTAGGTATCAATGTCGCTCATGAGCTGGGACATAAGTCAGAGCCCCTAAAGCAGTTATTGGCCAAGATATTACTGCTCCCTAGCTTCTACATGCATTTCTTCATAGAGCATAATCTCGGGCACCATAAGCATGTCGCCACCGAAAAAGACCCAGCCAGTGCTCGCCAGGATGAATCAGTTTATTTCTTTTGGATCAGATCTTTAGTGGGGTCTTACTTAAGCGCTTGGGATATTCAGAATAGCATATTGAAAAGAAAGAAAAAGGGTCTATTCTCTTGGTCAAATCAGATGATGATATTCACCTTGGTCCAATTACTCTTTTTGTGCACTATTATATTTTTCTGTGGTGCCTCTGTCGCTTTACAGTTCTTGGGAGCTTCATTAGTAGCTATTTTGTTACTAGAGTCTATCAACTATATAGAGCACTACGGTCTGAGGAGAGCTTTATTGCCTAATGGTAAATATGAGAGAGTACAACCAAAGCATTCGTGGAATTCTAATCACCACGTAGGAAGGATTATCCTCTATGAATTGACCCGTCATTCCGATCATCACTTTCTAGCCCATAAGAAATATCAAGTCTTAGATCACCATGAGGATGCCAAGCAGCTTCCTTTTGGATATCCGGCTTCCATATTATTATCTTTGGTACCACCTCTATGGTTTAGAATAATTAATCCAAAGTTAGAATGCCAGTAAGATTAAGACATATAGCAGTACTGTTCTGTTCAATCTTTTTGATCATTTCATGCAAGACAGATAATAAAGTAAGTTATCCTCCTCTCAAGGAGCTGGAAACTAATGAATTAGATGGAAGGTGGAAGATGCATGAGGCTTACAAAGAAGAACAAAGAACTAAATTACTTGATAATGCCTTCTTTGATTTTAATGCAGGAGAAACAATAGCTACGAACATACTAGGAGATGAAACTCCATACCCATATGTGCTAGGCCAGAATAATCTTACAGTTAATGGTGGTAGGAACGGTCTTTATAAAGTCTTGGCTAAGACATCAGATACCTTGACCTTAGCCACTAAAATTAGAAACTTCAACTTTCGATTTATACTTGTAAAGTCCAAAGACGAAGAATGATAAAATTATTAAGATGTATTGTATTCAGTCTATTCTTTATACTACCGACAGTCGTCTCTGCAATTGAAGTCAGTGTCACGACTCTAGGGTTCTACCAAGAAAAACCCTACTTAGAGATATATAGCCATATTCTAGGCCACTCTGTTCAGTTCGCTGCAAGTGATCAGAATGATAGTCTTAATTATGCGCAGATAGAAATGCTGATTCTCATTAAGCAGAATCAAGAGACAATAGTAGCGGACAAGCTGAGTATCAATAGCCCGGGCTCTACTTCTGTGGTAGACTTTTGGGACCTGCGGAGATATCCCTTGGCGAATGGAGATTATGATCTAGAAATAGTCTATACAGATCTTAATAATCGAGCGGCGACATCCACTTACACGGAGAAGATTGTGGTCAATCACGGAGACCACTATATTTCAAATTCTGATATAATGATCATGAAAAACATTTCTTCTGAGCAAGGAGAGATGGCATTCTATCGATCAGGTTTTTCTTATGAGCCTGCGCCGTACAATCTTTTTGGAGAGAAAGATAGCCTCTTCATATTCTATACTGAGTTGTATCATCTATCAGAATCAGCAGACTTATTCTATAAGTATTCTGTCAGAAGAACTGACGATGCAAAGGTGGTAATGAAGCCCGCTTACAAACCTATAAATGAAAAAGAGAACCTACAGATTCTTCAGAGGTTTGATATTTCTGACTTAGGGACAGGTAATTACCAACTTAACTTCGAGGTAATAAATAAAAGCAAAGAGGTGCTCCATCAGATGATAGAACCCTTCTCTGTCTATCACCCTCTGGTAGATTACAGAACGAATATGATGGGAGATTCTAAGTATGAAACCTCTTTTGTACATCTCTTGGATGAAGGCGAAGTCAACTATTCTCTTAAAGCCATATTCCCAAGGCTAACAAATAATATGACCAATCTCTACAACAGTATAATCTGGGGAGATGAATTGGAACCTAAAAAGTATTTCTTATATAGCTTCTGGTCAGGTTTTTCACCGGATAGGTCTAAGGAAATTTATGATAAATATATGTCCGTAGCTCGAGCAGTAGATCTAGAGTATGCATCTAATGTAGGGCATGGCTTCGAGTCTGATCGAGGCTATTTTTTCCTAAAGTATGGAAGACCTGATGATGTCGTTATGGTCGAAGATGAGCCATCAGCTCCTCCCTATGAGATATGGATTTACAACCATCTATTAGAGACTAATCAGACGGCTGTTAAGTTTCTCTTTTACAATCCCTCTATAGTCGCCAATGACTTTATCCTTCTGCATTCTACCTGTAGAGGTGAATTGACTAATCCGCAATGGGAGCTAGAACTGTACAAAGATGACAATCTCAATAACACCACAAATAATATCAATAATCGGACTGTAGAAGATGGCTTCAACAGGAATGCGAGGAGATATTTCAATGATTTTTAGATCTGTATATGCCGGATAACCTCAGAGTCTCCTTAGTGCAACAAGAACTGGTTTGGCACCAGCCTGACCAGAATTTTGATAGAGTTCAAGCACTAATAAATTCTATAGAGGAGACAGACCTCATATTACTCCCAGAAATGTGGTCTAGTGGCTATACCATGCAGGCGCATAAATTTGCAAAACGATCAGCAGAGGCTCTAGAGTTAATGAAAGAGTGGTCCCGCTCTAAGAAGGCATTGATCTCAGGATCATTAATAGTAAAAGAAGGGGAGAGCTATTATAATCGGCTTTATGTGGTCGATAAAGGGGCCGTTATTCATACTTATGATAAGAGACATCTCTTTGCCTATGCTGGAGAAGATCGCATATACAAAGCCGGGGATAAGCAATTAGTCTTTGAATATAAAGGATGGCGTATCTGTGGGAATATCTGTTACGATCTGAGATTCCCAGTCTGGTCCAGAAATACGATGGACTACGATCTATTATTCTATGTAGCTAACTGGCCTAACCCTAGATTGCAAGCCTGGGATACCTTACTAAGAGCGAGGTCTATAGAAAACATGTCCTATGTCGTAGGTGTCAATTGCTTTGGAAAAGATGTATGGGATAATGAATATTCGGGACATTCTGCCTGTTATGATGCCTTAGGTCAAGCCCTAAATACGCCTCTACAAAAAGAAGCTGTTGTGACACATACCATAGAAAGGGAACACATCACTCAGACCAGAGCTAAATTTCCATTTCTAATAGATCGTGATCAGTTTACATTTACTTAGAGCCCGCGGCTTCGAAGAAACTTATCAATTGCTGTTTTTGCTCCTTAGATAATTTGCTAGGAGGATGCATCCAAGTATAGGATTTCATAGGCATTCTATTCTCTTCTAGCACTTCCTTACATTCTTGAAGGTGGTGAATTTTTTCTTTTGGAGAATAGTCTGACCAATTAGAAAAATTCACTTTCATTCTGCCTCCTCTTATATGACTTCTTATGAACCAGCCTAAAGGTTGCACTCTGGTGTAGGAGGGATACACAGTGTTATTAGAATGACAATCATAGCAAGCATCTTTGATCATTTTTTGAGCTTCTGGATATTCACTTCCAAGGCTCACAATAAAGTCCTTCTCAGCAGGAGAGTCTGGGTTTTCGTGCTTTATGGGGAAGAATTGAATGACCAATAAGACCACCAAGAGGGCTAAAAATATTTTTTTCTTCATGCTCAGAATGTTTCAGGCTAAAGCTAGTAAATAAAGTCAAAAAATGTCGCTGAGTTCTGTCGATAAAGTAAGGGTCTAGCTTTTATTTCCTTACTTTTGGGCTTTTATTTGAATCAGGAATCAAGAACTCAATTCTTGCTTCCTAACCCTGGCTTTATGAACATATACTATTCTATTAGAGAGGTACTGAGGTATTCTGCACTGACTCTGTTATCCACTTTATTTCTGACTCAAGTTGCAATTGGTCAAGAGGGATCTATTAGGGGGCACGTCTATGATGCTGAAACTGGTGAAGCAATCATCTTTGCCAATATCGTCATAGAAGGAACCAATCTAGGTACTAATTCTGATGAAGATGGTTTTTTTACACTTACAGAAATTCCTGTAGGAGAACAAAACATGGTCGTCAGTTACCTAGGGTATGAAGATAAGATCACGTCAATAGTTGTCAAAGAAAGTAGTATCAACTATTACAAAGTGAATCTTGATTCTGGTGGCGTCCAGCTGGGAGTAGTAGATATCTCTGCAGAAAGACAGCAAGCGAAAACGGAGGTCAGAATTTCAAAAATTCAAGTTTCGAAAAAGCAGATCAAAGCGCTACCTTCTACAGGAGGGGATGCTGATATATTACAATACTTGCAGGTGCTGCCAGGTATCGTTTCTACAGGTGACCAAGGTGGTCAGTTGTATATCAGAGGAGGGTCTCCCGTACAGAACAAGATCTTATTGGATGGTCTGACGATATATAATCCCTTTCACTCGATAGGATTTTACTCTACATTCGAGACAGAGATAATCAGAACAGTAGATGTTCTTACAGGTGGATTCAATGCGGAGCATGGAGGAAGAATATCTGCTGTGGTAGATATAAACACTAGAGAAGGGAATTCTAAGAAGCTGGGAGGTCAGCTCTCTGTGAGCCCTTTTATGGCTAAGGCCTTATTCGAAGGGCCACTCATTAAAAGTGAGGAAGGCGGGACTTTGTCCTTCATACTGACTGGTAAGAAGTCTATCATCGAAAGTACTTCACAGACACTTTATAGTCATGCTACAGTAAATGACACCATAGGACTACCGTTTGGATTTACAGATACCTACGGTAAGCTCTCATATGTGACAGGTAATGGTAGTAAGTTTAATTTCTTTGGATTCAACTTTGATGATAGCTTCAGTAACCCTCTGGTCTCTCAGATAGACTGGAATAACAATGGTGGTGGAGTATACTTTAATCTCCTTCCTAATGCGAGTGCCCTAACACTAAATGGGATATTCGGACTGTCTAACTATAGTATCGGAATCCAAGAAGCAGATGAGACGCCTAGAGAAAGTCTCATCAAGGAATTAAATATCGGATTAGATTTCAATTATCTGACTAATGAGTCTTCTGTGAAGTATGGAATAGACCTTAAGAGTATCAGGACAGAATTTGATTTTACTAATCCATTTAATCTTCAGCTGACACAGAAGCAAACGACTACAGAGATTTCTGGTTTTGTTAAGTATAGAAAGGCATGGGACAAGATAGTCATCGAGCCAGGCTTGAGATTACCTTATTATGCTTCATTGGGAGAGTTTTCGATAGAACCTAGATTAGGTATGAAAGTTAACTTCACGGATGAAACTAGATTTAAACTTGGAGCTGGATTATACAGTCAGAATATAATCTCTACTTCTAACGAGAGAGACGTCGTCAATTTATTCAATGGATTTATATCTGGTCCAGATGCACAATTTGATGACTTCAATGGTGATCCTGTTTCTACTCGATTACAGAAATCTAGACATGTCCTAGCTGGTATAGAGCAAGATATAGGGAAGCACCTCCAACTTAATGTAGAAGGGTACTTTAAAGATTATACTCAACTGGTTGTAATCAATAGAAACAAGACTCTATCTAGCCAAGCCAATTATACTACAGAAATAGGAGATGCCTATGGTGTCGATTTTTCTGCAAAGTATGAGATCCCGAAATGGTATTTTTGGGCGACTTATTCTCTTGGATTTGTCAATCGTTTTGATGGAGAACAAGAGTATCCTACTCTTTTCGATAGGCGACATAATGCTAACTTCTTGGCGACTTACACGACAGGTGCACAGAATGATTTAATGATTAGCGTACGTTGGAATCTGGGTTCTGGCTTTCCATTTACCAAGACACAAGCGTTTTATAATTATAATCCTTTCTTAGATGGATCTGGAACTACTTACGAAACAGATAACCCGGATGATGTGGGTATCATCTATTCTGACGAAAGAAATGGAGGAAGATTACCGTACTACCATAGATTAGATGTTTCGGTACAGAAGAATATAGATATTACTGATAGGCTCAATGTGGAATTAGTTGCTAGTGTCACCAATGCCTATAACAGAGCCAATATCTTCTATTTTGACAGAGTCCGTTTTGATAGGGTAAATCAGCTGCCTATTATGCCTTCATTGGCTGCTAGGTTTAATTTTTAGGCATCTTATCTGTCTTGAAACTTTGAAATATTTAGCTATTTAATATTTTTGCCGCTGCTTAAATAGAGATACTTATGATACCTGGATTCGAAAAATTATCAGAGATTCAATTTCAAACTACAAAAGATGCCCTTGCATGGATCACAGTGCTGATTGCTGGGGCAGATGGTAAGATAGATCAGGAAGAAAAAGACTGGGCAGAGAAAGTGACTAAAATAAGAGCTTATAACAATCCAGGTCAGCTCACTGCCTTCTATGAGTCCGTAGGTGCCAGCTACAAAGAGACCTTAGATAAACTTATTGCAAATGCTCCTGAAGATGTCAGTCAGCGCCAAGCTATTCTCACGAGAAAGCTAGAGCAACTAAATGAGATTCTTCCGCTATTAGATAATAATATGGGCTATCATTTACTGAAGAGCTATAAATCCTTTGCTAAGCATGTTGCTAAGGCTTCTGGAGGCTTCTTAGGTTTCATGTCTGTCAGCAATGCAGAGGCTAAACTTATAGACCTACCCATGCTCAATCACATTGAGTTCGAGGGAGAGGAGGAAGAGTAAAATTACAACGCCTTTTATCCATAGTCTGTGGATAAAATCATTCCACAAGAGAGGACATACTTATTAGCTTAGCGTCTTATTAATTATGAACTAAGCTCAATCTAGATGATTAATTATATCAGTGCCAGAGTCAGCCCTTTTTCCATACATAGAGTAGGAAAGTATGCTGAATCCGAAGGTGTAGACCTCAAAGAGAATGTCTCTAATATTGACAATGAGTACATCCATGAGATGATGCTTAAGTATTTGCTTACAGGGTTTAAAGAACCTGAGTATAATGCTTTTACGTTCTCTTCGGGAGATGAGACTGAGAACCCTCTGTTTCAGTATGCAGCAGAAATATTTGAGGATAGATCTGTACTGCATGTACATTCACAGAAGATAGCACAGTACCTCTATAATAACTCACAGCACCCTAATATCAAGAGCGGTGATTTTATTATGTGCTACTTTGAAGATCTACTTATCGAAGATGAAATGTTGGATGCCATCGGCATTTTCAAATCTGAAACTCAGACTGATATTCTGAAACTGATAGAAGAAAGTCATGCTTATAATGTAGATGTCGAGAGTGGCTTAGCTCTTGGGGCTTTAGACAAAGGCTGTCTGATTCTGAATACCGAAAAATCGTCTGGATATAAAATTTGTGTCCTAGATAAGTCAAATAAGTCTGATGCTGTATTCTGGTCTAGAGACTTCTTGAATGTCACAGCTCGAAGAGATGAATATCACTTTACTTCTCACTACATACAACTGACTAAGGACTATGTAGAAGAGAAAAGAAAGCACTCAGATAACTTTACTAAAGATGATGAGCTGGCTGTGATGAATGCTTCTGAGAAGTTCTTTAAGTCCAACGAAAGCTTTAACGAACCTGAATACTTAGAGGAAATATTCGAAACAGGTGTGGCGAGTGATTTTGGAGAATTCAAACGGGAATCTCAAGCGAGTAAAGGGTTCTTTATGGAGCCTGATTTTGATATCTCCCAGGCGGCAGTAAAGAAGAATAATGGAATTTTCAAATCTGTCATAAAGCTCGATAAGAACTTTTCTTTATATATCCATGGAGATAGAACCAAGATAGAAAGAGGCGAAGATCAGTTCGGCCGAAAGTTCTATAAGCTCTACTACGAGGAGGAGAAATAACTAAGTGAAGAAAAAGTAGTCTTCTAAGTGATATCCCTTTAGCAGGTTTTCTATTTCATTAGAGGCGTTCTTTTGACTGACAGCTATGATTACTTGGGCATCAGGTTGTGTTGCTAAAGATTGGATTTCTTCCATCTCTACATCATAGATTTTTAGACCTACTTTATTGTAATTGTTGCAGATCCATCTGAAAGGTAATTCATTAGCTATGAGTTCTTTTGCGATGGCCTTTCCTTTATTTCCCGCTCCCCATAGAACAAGGGTTTTCTCAGGCTTGTAATCTATCTGCTTAAAGTAATGCACTTTAAGTTTTGTGAATCTATTATCTAAATAGTTGTCATCTGTTCTAGAGGCACGATCCATAGAGTCTCGCCATAGATGTGTGATTTTATCGACGCTTGCTATTTTATAGCCTGCCGCTTTCCATTTGAATAAAAGACAATAATCTTCGGGATACATTTCAGTATTGAACCCAGCAGTGGCGTCAAAATCTTCTTTATGGATCAGCCAGTTGGGTGACGCGACGGCGCATTCTTTATAGATCTCCTCTAGATTAGATTCAGAAAGTGTAAGCTCATTGAGCCATGCTTCATAGTTTTTGTATCCATCCTTGATAGGGAAGTCAGCGAAGTACTTAACTAAGCCAGTGATGATGTGGCCTTTTCCAGTGGTCTCCCATTTATCTTTGAGCAGCTGTAATTTTTCTTCTGGCATCAGGTCATCAGAGTCCATTCTTGTAATCAATGACCCTTGAGCATATTGATATCCGGTCATCAGGGCAGGTGTGATGCCTTTGCCAGTATTTTCATATACGCTTATACGTTGGTCTTTTTGTTTGTATGCTTGAAGTATTTCTGCACTCTTATCGCTACTATGATCATTGACAACTAGGAGTTCCCACTGCTCATAGGTCTGCGCAAGTATCGAATCTAGACAATCAGTAAGAAAAGGTTCGCTATTCCTCACTGGCATGACAATACTAATTGTAGACATAGTACCTGAATAGAGGAAAGGAAATAAATAGGCCTATCAGAAAGGCGATAATGACTTTCGATATCATATACTGAAAGTGCATCAGCTCGGTAAATAGATAGATGCCTACCATATTGAGCAGTAGAATAAGAAGGCTGACGAGCCCATACTTTATGGCTTGGTATTGCCATTGCTTATCTGTTCTCTTAAAGGCCCAGTTTCTCTGGACGACGAAGCCTACTACAGCTCCAACTCCGCTGGCGATACCTGCGGAGATGACATAATAGATTCCTAGCCATTCCGTAAGGGCATACAAAGTAGAGAAATCAAAAAGGGTAGCAGTGAATGACCCTATTTGGGATTTTATCAGGGATTGGAAAAAAGGAACTTTCGCTTCCGACATAGGTTACTGAAATAGACCCGGAAGATAGTACACTATCAGATGTAGCGAGATACAGGCATATACCCCGGCGAGCACATCGTCCATCATGACACCTAGTCCCCCTTTCAGATTTTTATCGAGATATCTTACTCCTAGTGGCTTCAGGATGTCAAAGAATCTGAAAAGGACAAAGCCTAGAATCATGTATCTCAGTTCTGTAGGAATAAGGATCATGGTGATTAGATAGCCTACAAATTCGTCCATGACAACCTTAGAAGGATCATCTCCCCATAGTGGTATGACCTTGTCTGTACTCCATATTCCTATGATCGCAAGGACTATAGATAGCACGACCAAGAGCGGTGCAGGTACTTGGGTAAAATACAAGCTTAGGAGATAGTAGAAAATGACAGCGCCTATTGTACCGAAGGTTCCCGGAGCAATAGGCGCATATCCTAAGCCCATAACAGTTGTTATGGCTTTATGAAGTTTCATCATGTTTTATTCATCATAGTCTAGACCTAAGTGGTCTATCAATTTGTGACCACCTATGTATCTCAATGTGTTTTCTAGTTTAGATAACTGCTTGAAGATATCATGTATAGGGTATCTGCCTTCAGGTGCCTGAGGAGACTTAAGGTAGAATGATAACCATTCTTGAATACCTGACATTCCTGATCTTTTAGCAAGGTCTAAGAAGATAGCTAGATCCAGTACGATCGGTGCAGCAAGAATAGAATCTCTACATAAGAAATCTACTTTTATCTGCATAGGATAACCTAGCCATCCTTTGATGTCAATATTATCCCATCCTTCTTTATTATCTCCTCTAGGGGGATAATAGTTGATTCTTACTTTATGGTAGAAGTCTTTATAGAGTTCTGGGTAGAGTTTCGGCTCTAAGATTTGCTCTAGTACACCGAGCTTAGAAACCTCCTTAGTCTTGAAGTTATCCGGATCGTCTAGTACCTCTCCATCTCTGTTACCTAAGATGTTAGTAGAGAACCATCCATCTATCCCTAAGGCTCTTGCTTTGAATCCAGGTGCAAGAATCGTTTTCATCAGCGTCTGACCTGTCTTGAAGTCTTTACCTGCTATAGGTGCTTGAGTCTTTTTAGACAGCTCTACTAGGGCAGGAATATCACAAGACAGATTAGGAGCACCGTTAGCATATGGGATACCCATTTTGATTGCAGCATAGGCATAGATCATACTAGGAGCTATAAGCTTAGAGTTTTTCTCTAGACCTTTTTCAAAAGCTTCTATAGTCTTATGGACAGCAGATTCTTCAATGTAGATTTCTGTACTTCCACACCATACCATCACAAGTCTGCTACAGTTATTCGTTTTCTTGAATCTTCTGATGTCAGCCATGACTGCCTTAGCCAGATCCATTTTGGTCTTAGCTTTCTTGACATGTGTACCATGCAGCTTCTTGACATACTTTTTGTCAAAGACAGCTTTCATAGGCTTGATCTTAGATAGGGGAGCTTTCAGTTTACTTAATAGCTCTTTATCTAGTACGTCAGCATGAACTGCTGCCTCGTACATGTTGTCTTTGAAGATATCCCATCCACCGAAGACGACTTTTTTAAGATCCTGTAAAGGAACAACATCACTCATGTAAGGGATATTCTTCTTTGTTCTTTTGCCTATTCTCATTCTACCCATCTGAGTTAATGATCCAATAGGGGAAGCATAGCCTTTATTTATTGCCATTACTCCAGCAATAAATGTAGTCGCTACAGCTCCCATACCAGGAGTTAGGATACCTAATTTGCCAGTAGCCTTAGAAGCTATACCTTTTGGTTTGGTCGACCTGTTAGTCTTAGTTGCTGCTTTTCTAGCTGCCATTATAAATTGTTGATTAAAGTAAATTATTTGATTTGCACCATGCTATTGTCTCTTCTAGACCAGACCTAAGGTCATAAGCAGGTGCGAAGTTAAAATCTTTTTCTAAGTCTGTAGTATCTATTGCAAAGGACCTCGCAAAATATTCCTTCACTTTGTTCCTATTTAGCATAGGTGCTCGGCCTCGTATATGACCATATAGCTCACTTATAGCTGCTATAACTTTCATTATGGCAAATGGGATACTGATCTTGAAGGTCTTCTTTCCCAGTATATCACTGATATTAGAATTGAGCTCTTCTATAGGATATATCTTCCCATCACTAAGAAAATAGGACTTGTTTATCACTGAAGCTGCTAGTGAATCTATCACAACCTTGGCTAGATCCTTTACATAGATGAAGCTGGCATCCATAGCTCCAAAGCCCACCTTGGCAGAGAGTCCAGACTTTACTGATTTGTATACTGATACCATCTCTGTATCTCTGGGCCCAAATACAGCGGTAGGTCGGAATATGAGATAGTTTATGGGTCTTGAATTCATGACAAATTGCTCTGCTTGCAACTTAGATTCTCCATACCATGTCACTGGATGTGGTGAACTCTCAGAATCCAGAACTTGCTTCACTTGATACTCAGCAGGACCATAGGACGCCAGGCTACTAATGTAGACCAGTTTCCGAGGGAGCAGTTTTTCTTCTATTAGAATCTTGCAGAATTTTCTTGTGTAGCCTGCATTGATCTTGAAGTAAGTCTCTTTGTTTTTTGCAATTGTCACTCCAGCATTTAGAATGATGTAGTCAAACTGGTGCTGCAGTAATTGGTCCCTGAGTTCATCTTCTTTTTCAAAACTGTAGTAGAAGTAATGAATTCTGGGATCAGTCAGATATTGGGTATTACTGGTTTTTCTGATGCCAGCGTAGACGTGATAACCTTGACTGATAGCTTCTTCTACTAGCCAGCTTCCTACGAATCCATTAGCACCTGTGATTAGTAACTTTTTGGTCATGCAGCTATTTACAGATTACAGGTATATATTCTATAAGTCTTATACTTTTGACCATTCAGCTTCTCAGCTGCCGTGACCATCTCTTTGTTGTTTTCCAGAACCCATGAGGCTTCCCCTCCTTTAAGATTTAGCTTTTTAGCTTCTTCTATATTCTTGGCAAAGAAGATCGCTTCTATACCTTTCTTCCTGAAGTCTTGGACAATGCCTGTAGTGATTATTCTTACCGAGCTGTATTTCTTTTTGTTCAGAAGTAGCTTGATGATATTAAAAGGGAAGAGTCTCCCTTTTTTAAAGTTCTGTGTAATCTCATTTATGTTAGGAAGAGAAACTGAAAAACCTACAAACTCACCATTATGCTCAGCTACGTAAGCAAAGCGTTCATCAGCAATGAGCTTTAGATCAGCGACCATATGATCAAATTCAGCTCTGGTCATTGGAACAAAACCCCAGTTTTTTTCCCAAGCGGAATTATATACTTTCAAAAGTTGTGGAACCTCCTTTTTAATATTCTTTATCCTCAAATTACGGATAGTAATACCTTGTCTTTTTAGTCTCTCTTCTATCAGCTTACTCAGCTTCAGGGATTTTTCGGAGACAGCACTTGTAGGAATCCAATATGCAAGAAGATCCATTTCCTTGTCTAGACCTATCTTCTTCTGGATAGTATCATAGTAGGGCTTATTGTAGGTCATCATGACCAGAGGTGGACTGTCATATCCTTCGACCAAGGTCCCTGCAGTCTCATTTGTAGAGAAGTTGACAGGGCCCATAAGCTTGTCATAGTTTTCGCTTTGTAGGCTAGATTTTACTTTGTCCAATAGTGCCTGAGCAACTTCTACAGAGTCGATATAGTCATAGAAGCCGAAGAAGCCATAATTGCAATTATGATAGTCGTTATACGAGGGATTCTTTATCCCCGCTATCCTCCCTACAATTTTTCCGTCTTGATACGCCAGAAAACAATTGACTTCACCATGTTCGAAGAAAGGATGCTTCTTAGGGTTAAGTAAGTCTTTCTGAGCCATGAATAACTCAGGTACGTAGTTTTTATCACCCTCATATAAGTGGTGAGGAAAGTCAATGAATTGGTGTAGTTCTTTTTTGCTATTGACTTGCTTTACTTGCAGTCCTATAGCTGAACTCATACTGCTGTTTTAGCTTGATCAAAGACTCCTATTTCTTTAGAGATAGCATAGATCTTTTCTACTGACTCTTGTATCTGTGCTTTTGTATGCGTCGCCATTAGAGAGTATCTAATCAGTGATGAGCTACTCGGTACTGCTGGAGATACTACTGGATTGACAAAGACACCTTGATCCAACAACATTTTAGTTAGATTGAAAGTCTTGAAGTCATCTCTGATCATAATAGGAATGATCGGTGTCTCAGTGTGACCAGTATCAAAGCCGGCTTCATTAAGAAGCTTCATGGCGTAATGTGTATTCTCCCAGAGTTTATCTATTCTTTCTGGCTCTTCTTGTATAAGGTCTAAGGCTGCAATAACCGAAGCGGCATTAGCAGGTGCTATACTAGCACTGAATATTAGTGATCGTGCATTATGCTTGAGGAAGTTTATAGTATCATTATCAGCAGCTACAAAACCTCCTATAGAGGCTAGAGACTTACTGAAGGTACCCATGATCATATCTACGTCATCGGTGACACCAAAATGATCTGCCGTTCCTCTTCCTCCTTTACCCATCACACCTAAGCTGTGCGCATCATCCAGAAAGATATTTGCTTTATACTTTTTCGCAAGAGCGACAATCTCTGGAAGCTTACATAAGTCCCCTTCCATACTAAAGACTCCATCTACTGCGATTAGCTTTATTTTATCTTCATCACATCGAGAGAGTAGCTTTTCAAGGCCCTCCATATCGTTGTGCTTATACTTCCATACTTTACTGGCAAATGAAAGTCTTGCGCCGTCTATGATACAAGCATGATCTAGGTCATCTATGATTACATAATCATGTCTTCCTGGAATCGCTGAAATAACGCCAAGATTAACTTGAAAACCAGTGCTGAAAACGAGGGCACCTTCTTTACCTACAAAATCGGCAAGCTTTGTTTCTAGCTCTAAGTGAATGTCTAAGGTGCCATTTAAAAATCTAGACCCTGCACAACCTGAGCCATATTTATCTATGGCTCTTTTGGAAGCCTCTTTGAGCTTAGGATGATTAGTCAATCCTAAGTAGCTATTAGACCCAAACATCAAGACATCTTTCCCATTTATCTTCACGACTGTATCTTGCTCAGACTCTATTGTTCTGAAATAAGGATATAAACCCATTTCTTGAACTCTTTGAGGCTGATCGTAAGCCGCCATTTTCTTTTTCAGCATAACTTAAGTTTGAGGTCTACTTAATGTAATCTATAGTTTTAGTATACCAAGACGGCACTAAGTTACTATTTACAGTGTTTTCAATTAGAAAAATACCAATAATCCCGCAACCAATACCCATCAAAACATCTATTATATAGTGATGATTGGAGTAAACTGCTCCGAACCAGATACTTAGAAGACTAATGATGAACAAGGTACTGAGGACTTTGTTCCCATATTTTAGGCTATAAAAGCTCAAAACAAGCGGAAACGCCGCATGCATGGAGGGTAGAGCACCAAAGGTATTTGTACCCTGACTGTACATTCCATGATAGAGAGGAAAACCAATCATCTCATCGAATCGAGCCAAGCCTGCAGGTTCTCCAGGTGCATTGACCATTAGATTATCTCCATATTGTAGATAGTACCAGGGTGGTGCTGCGGGAAGCAGAATATATATTATGAAGCCAAAAATATTGGCCAATAGAAAGCATAACCAGAAATCAAACACGAGCTTCCTTTTATTCTTAAAGAAGATATAGATTCCAAATAGAATAGGGAAGGGGGCCCAAGTAATATAAAAGGTGCCCGCTACGATATCAAAGAAAGGATGGATATGCTCATTGAAATACTCACACAGAGTTACTTTCGTCCCATTGACATCCACACCAAAGAATTGGACTTCCAAATCGTAGAGCTTTTTGACTAGGATAGGAAAGGGATTGTAATCATGCAATATTTTCAAGGAACTATAACAGATCATGTAGATGAAGAGAGGAGAAAAAGCCAAGCCAAATTTCCGACTCGTTTCATTGCCAAAAAACAAGGCAATCATCAATATGAAAAATCCCACTGCCAGAGTATCTACTCCTACAAAGCCTGCAAACCATACCCAGTAGAGTACTGATAAGATCCCAAAGGAAATAAGCCAGGCTTGAGAAAACCGGTTGTAAGAACTAGAATGAACCATGTATTCTTCTAAAGAAGTATTTTTTGATAGATCGGAAAGGAATCTTCCACAGAGTAGCCATATAACTCGATGAATTTTACTTGGGGAAATACACCGAACTCTTCAGCATAAACAAAGATATTTTTGACTACTGCCATTTGATCATTGAGCTTAGTAAAAATCTGGAAGTCACCAGAATCGTCCTTTGCTAAGTAAAAGTCTTTTTGTGGATATGAGACGATCTGAAATTTATGTGTATCACTATTTATCTTCCAGCTATTATAGCCATAGACTAACTGGCTTTGTATTTTATTTAGACTTTTGTGTCTGACCCCATTTTCATAATTTACCCAGAAGACCTCAAGTGGCATGGAATCACATAGGGTACCATCTTGGTTGAGATTGAGAGTATAGACTACAGTATTATAATTTAGATTCCTTTGCAGATACAATACGAGATTGCTTACTTGAGGAGTCGGATAGTTTTCTGGTAGACCTACCTGCCCAGTATAATTGAACTTGAATTTGAGTTTATTAAAATTATCAAGCATGAGGTCCTAATATTCTGGTTCTTTTGAATGACAAAATTAGTCAATACCCACAATTTAAAACTATTTCGACATCAATTTTGCTCTAGAGTAATACAATCTTCTCAGAGCTGTAATGTTAGCAGAAATGGCTAAGAAAAATATGGGCCAGCTGAAGAATGATATAGTTTCAAAAATGGGTTGCTTGATTCCATCTACTTTATATACAAAATCACCTCCTAGATACAATGACATAAAATAGGTAACGATACTGGCAGTAGCGACCAGTACGATTCTTTCGGGTCTCTGCATCAGTCCTACAGAGGCAGTCACACCTAGACCCTCCGCTCTTGCTCTGGTATAGGATACCATGATAGAGCCGATCATAGCTATAAACGAGAAAATAGAAGTCAATAGATAATCCTGGGTTACTGTGTAGTAGCAAAACCCAAAGAACATGACTAATTCACTATATCGATCCAGGACTGAATCATACAGTGCGCCATAGGGATGATCAGTCCCACTCAGCCTTGCTAGCCTCCCATCTATCATATCCATGGCTCCTGCCAGTAGAATGATTAATCCCGCATAGCCTAGGAATCTATGATCACTCCTGTCACCTACTTCAGCGCCATAGATCAGGACTCCAGTACATACGATATTCAGCAGAAACCCGAAGAAGGTCACCATATTAGGCGTAATCCCTAGTTTGATCAGTAGTTGGATCAAAGGATTAAGAATAGTGTATACGAGTTGCTGGAGGCTTTTTTTGATAGGATTCAATGGCGGAATTTAATAGGAATACTAAAGAACAAATCTAGTAAATCTATGGATAAGCAAAAATTTGCTTTATTTGTTAGAAACTTAAAGTAATGCCTTCAACCAAAATAGCTGGAATAGGACACTATGTTCCAGAGAACGTTTTTACCAATGATGATCTCACTAAGTATATGGATACTTCGGATGAGTGGATCAGAGAAAGAACAGGAATAGAAGAGAGACGCTATGCCACCAAGTATAAGGAAACGACAACTACTATGGGGGCTCACGCTGCTCGTGCAGCTATAGAAAAGGCAGGAATTTCTAAGGAGGACGTCGACTTTATCATCTTCTGTACCTTGAGTCCAGATTACTATTTTCCAGGTTGTGGAGTGCTGCTACAGAGAGAGTTAGGTATCACGAAAACAGAAATCGGAGCACTCGATATAAGGAATCAATGTTCGGGTTTTGTCTATGGGCTGTCTGTCGCAGATCAGTTTATCAGATCTGGGATGTATAAGAATATCCTACTGGTAGGTGCGGAATTTCATTCTATGGGCCTAGACTTCAGTACCGAGGGACGTACAGTTTCTGTCATCTTTGGAGACGGTGCAGGTGCAGTGATCTTACAACCTACAGAGGAGAGTGAAGGTATCCTTACGAGTAAACTTCATTCTGATGGAACCTATGCTGAGGAACTGGCACTCATTAACTTTGGAAGTCACAGTGGCTATCATGATGACATTGATTATGGCTTCCATAATGAAGATAAACCCGGTGGTCTTTTCGCTACAGAGAAGATGGTAAATGAAGGGATGATGTATCCTTATATGAATGGCCAGAAAGTCTTCAAGAAAGCAGTAGTAAAGTTTGTAGAGGTGATAAATGAAGCATTGAAGTCAGAAGGACTAGAGCAGTCAGATATAGATATGCTCATACCTCATCAGGCTAATCTTAGAATAGCCCAGTTTGTCCAGAAGTCTCTAGGGCTCTCTGATGACCAGGTTTTCAATAATATACAGAAGTACGGTAATACGACTGCGGCTTCTATTCCCATAGCGCTTTCTGAGGCTCATGCCGCTGGAAAGATAAAGAAAGGAGACCTCGTTTGTTTGGCTGCTTTTGGTAGTGGCTTTACTTGGGGAAGTACTCTAATAAGATGGTAATGAATAAGTATAAAGTAGATATTCTAGCGATAGGAGTTCATCCTGATGATATTGAATTAGGAGCAGGTGCGACCATCCTGAAGCAAATAGATTTAGGCTATGGTGTAGCAGTAGTAGACCTGACTAAGGGAGAACTAGGAACGAGGGGTTCTGCAACCCTCCGTCTCAAAGAGGCCCGAAAAGCGATGAAATATGCAGGTATTTCGTACAGAGATAATCTCGCGATGGCTGATGGTTTTTTTGAAAATAACAAGGCTAATAAACTCAAGCTTATAAAAGCCATACGGAAATACCAGCCAGATATCGTCTTGGCTAATGCACCTAAAGATCGTCATCCAGATCATGGCAGAGCTTCCTTACTCATCAAAGAAGCTTGTTTCCTTGCCGGCTTACAAAAAATAGAAACTAAAGTAGGATCAAGGAAACAGCAGAAGTGGAGACCCCGTAAAGTGTTTTCATATATTCAAGATCATGACTTAGTGCCGGATGTAGTTGTAGACGTATCAGAGTATATGGAGAGAAAGATTGAGTTTGTAATGTGTTACGGTTCTCAGTTTTTTGATAAGAAAATGAAAGGACCTCAGACGCCTATTTCTAGTCAGTCTTTTCTGGATTCTTTGACTGGTCGTGCTACAGCTTTTGGCAGACGGATAGGTGTCAAGTATGGAGAAGGTTTCTTATGTGAGGAATATGTAGGTACTGATGACCTGATGAAAATACTCTAGAAGAGCTAATTATTTACCCTCTAATTTATTGACATAGTCTAAGCTGCCTAATCTGAATCTAAGATTGACAGGCGCATTTTTTGAGAGCAGGTTTTCACCTTTACAGAATATGCCTAGACTATTATGATAGACTTTGTTATAGTCAAAATCTTTAAAGAGCATAGAGGTCTGTCGCTGAAGCGTATCCAATGATAACTTAGTAATAGTATGAGCGGGTAGCTGAAATTTATCAAATGTCAGTGACTGACCGAGACAAGAACTCTGTACTGAGCAGAGCACTATGATACAACTAGCTATTTTGATACTTAGATTTACGAGAGCCTTCATACAATTCAAATTTATATAATTTAGAAGGTATCCCACCATTATCCAAAGTAATCTTTGCGCTATGCTTCAGACCAAAGGTCTTCATCGCTTGTGCATTACCTGAGAGTACCCAGACATGAGATCCCTGCCAGTTTCTTTTCAGCTGGTCAGATATGGCTCGGTAGAACTTAGTGACATTGTGGACTTTTATCCTTTTGTCATAGGGGGGATTTAGAAATACAATCCCGTTATTATCACCTTCTGATCGTAGAAAGTCCTCTTCCTTAATATTAATCTTGGATCTGAAAGGCAGTTTCTGAAGATTTTTTCTGAGATCTCTAACAGCAAAACTGTTGAGGTCACTTGAGAAAATTTCTCCTTCTGGGGGATGTATGTTAGCTTCTCCTGTTTCTTTTATTTTTTCCCATATCTCTTGATGGAATTCTGGCCAGCATTCAAAGCTGAATTTTTCGATGAACTTGCCAGCTGGAATATTGGCAGCCATCATAAGGGCTTCCGTAGTGAAAGTTCCTGAGCCGCACATGGGGTCATGGAAATTTTGCTTTTTATCCCAGCCTGATAGTTTTATGATACCTGCGGCAAAGACCTCATTAAGTGGTGCTTTGTAAGACCGCATTTTGTAATTTCTCAAGTGTAAGGACCTTCCAGAGCTGTCTAACGAAATGGATAGATCATTAAGCTTTAGGTGGACATTGATCACTACATCTGGATCATCTAGGTCTACATCTGGTCTATAGTCTTTTTCTTCGCTGAGCTGATCTACTATCGCATCCTTACATCTGTATGTGACGAAGAGTGAGTTAGTAAATATCTCACCAAATACAGTAGATCTAATCGCAAAAGTCTGTTCAGGTGCAATATATGCAGACCAATCTATGGTTCTGACTGAATCATAGAAATCTTCCTGAGTCTCTATCTGAAATGTCTTGAGTGGTAGCAGGACACGAATAGCTGTCCTGAGGTGATAGTTGCACTTATACAGTTGTGCCCAGCTGCCTTCGCATTCTACACCTCTCTTTAGGATTTTTATATCCCTAAGGTGTAATGCTTCTAATTCTTCTTTAAGGACTTCTTCAAGACCCTCCATGGTTTTGATTATTATTTTCATTAGTCCTTTGGGTAGCTTATTAGGTTGTTGTAATAAAAAAAGCACCCGTAAGATAGGTGCTTTTTGATTAGTCTTTATTCTTGTGAGCTTACTGCTTAGTAAAGATCGTCACACAATCAGAATCAAATGTTAGGATATCAAGATTGAAATTCAGAAATAGGGTCAACTCTAGATTTTCAGTATCTAAGAATCTTCCTGTTCCTGATCCTGTTATAACTACCATTGTACCTTCTACATCCACTTCCTGAGTAAATTCCTCGATTGTAAATTCTGGGTCATTTAGGTTTGCATCTATATTCAGATTAAGGACAGTATTCATTGATCCTACTGTCACATAACTAATACCTGTAGCAGATTCAAACACATCCAGATCAGTGGTCATTAGAGTTTCTAATTGGTCAGCTGGAATTAATGCAGCCAGAAACGCAGGTACACAAGGGACGATATCTCCTTGGTAGCTACCGTAATAGTTTGATCTTGTTTCAGTTTCACAATTATCTCCTTCGTAGCCCTCATCACATTGGCAAGCACCTGTAGTGGTGTCGCAAGTTCCATTAGGTCCGCAGTCTACAGTATCGCAGACATTGATTTCGCAATTGTCTCCTGAGTAGCCCTCATCACATAGACATGCACCTGTGGTGGTGTCGCAAGTTCCATTAGGTCCACAGTCTAGAGCATCACAGACATTAGTCTGGCAATTAGTGCCAGAGTAGCCCTCGTCACAGTCGCAAGTGCCATCTAGGCAAGTACCATTTGCACCGCAATCTACATCGTCGCAGGCATCACCACAGTTACTCAATAGGGCAGCCCCTAGAGTGAATATCATTAGGTATTTTAAAAATCTCATAGCTATTATTTTGTTCTATAGATTATAAAAAATTGTTGTCTTTCATCCATTGATCGTTATACATCTTACCGACGTACCTTGTACCATGATCATGTATTATCACTACTACTAAAGAGTCTTCATTGAGTTGGTCTTTCAGCTGGTGCAAACCAGCTACAGCTGAGCCTGCCGAATAACCAAACATTAACCCCTCTTCTCTAGCGAGTCGTCTGCACATTACTGCTCCATCTTTATCCGTCACTTTTTCCATGAAGTCAATGATATCAAAATCTATATTCTTAGGAATGATATCTTCTCCGATGCCCTCAGTAATGTAGGGGTAAATCGCTTTTTCGTCCATCTCTCCAGTCTCATGATATTCTTTTAGAGTAGATCCAAAAGTATCTATGCCCCATACTTTGATATCTGGATTTTGTTCTTTTAGATATTTTCCAGTACCTGAGATGGTGCCACCTGTTCCTACACCTGCTACTAGATGTGTGATCTTACCTTCAGTCTGTTCCCATATTTCTGGGCCAGTAGAAAGGTAGTGAGCTTTTCTGTTAGAAAGGTTATCATATTGGTTACACCAGAAAGAGTTAGGTATTTCTTTTGATAATTTCTCAGCTACCGAGTAATAGGATTGTGGGTCATCAGGGGCTACATTTGTAGGACAGACGATTACCTCTGCTCCTACAGCCCTGAGGATTGCAAACTTCTCAGGTGACTGCTTGTCAGAAGTGGTGAAGATACATTTGTAGCCTTTGACACAGGCAGCGAGAGCGATACCCATTCCTGTATTTCCTGACGTACATTCTATTATGGTTCCTCCAGGTTTTAGATGACCATCTGCTTCGGCATCTTCTACCATCTTTAGAGCCATTCTATCTTTTATGGAGTGACCGGGGTTGAAAGTTTCTACTTTGGCGAGTATTGTGCCTGGAATACCTTCTACTACTTTATTCAACTTGACCAGAGGGGTATTTCCTATGGTTTCCAAGACATTGTTATAATACATTCAGCTTCATTTGAATGGCAAAGAAAGGTATTTTCTATTCGTAATAGTTCATTTGTATCTGAAATCTACTATCTAAAGCGCCTAGTGCAAGAGCAACTGCAGGAGATATAACAATGTCGATATCCTCTGCAAATAGATTGTTAGGGATAGAAGATAGCACTTTGGCAGTGACTTCTTTTCCAGTGACTTGGTAGCGGAGTCTAATGAAGGAGTTAGGCTTAGCACTATTGTGCATTACAAATAAATTCTTTCTATCATTTCCGGCCTTATCCCAACTGGCAATTCCTAGTTGGTAGTTAATCTCAGGCTCTTCTATTTCTTCTTCTAGTATGTCTACAATGGTGGTGTCTGATGTCAATTCCTCTTCTACGATCTCGGAGATAATACTATCTAGTTTTATATCTGTAGTCTCATCTACAGTGTATGCAGGGTCATTGCTAGGGGGACTGTCAGTCTTTTGTTGTTTTCTTTTTTCTGCAAGCTTCTGTTTTATTTTCTCTTTTAGCTTGAGGGTTAGATCGTTGCTTTCAGTTTCTAATGCTTCTCCCCAGTAGCCTATGATAAGTTGTCTTCCTCTCTTTAGTGAGAAGCTAGAAATATTATTCCTAGTTATAAGTGCCTCCATTGCTTGTGGGAAGTACATCTTAGAAATTCTATATAGGGTTTCTTGAGGCTTGACGGTGTAGATCAATGGAATCCACTTTTTATTCTCTCTTGATGAGCTGTAACGTATATCGTCCGTATTGATAGGAATAACAACTTGGGTACCGACTTGTAGGTTGTCGCCTTTCTGAATCTTGTTTATAAGTAATAGATCTGATACCGGCACATTAAAAAACCTAGCCAAACTATAGACTGTCTCATTAGGTCTTAGCTTATGGTTGTAATAGGCCTGATTATGCTGATTGACAAAGACTTCGAGGCCTTTTAGTTTTGAGTCATTAGTCTGGGCTGGAAGAAGGGTAGATAGAAATAGAAATGAAAAAAGGATACAAAGTCTCATGCACGGATATTAATTAGCTGCAAAGGTATTCCCTATATAGACGATAATCCACCCAGATGAGGTCATAAATATCTCTTAATTCTGAACCTTTTCTACTTTGAACTCAGCACTTTTTACTGAAGGATCAGCCTTTAGATACATGAGTACGTCTTCTGGCTTATGCAATCGCGGGTCGAAACCTATGAGCCAAGAGTCACTACCGTCATCCATTCTCTGTAAGATTTGAATCCCGAATTTGTCCTTCACTGTGCGAAACCAGTTAGACAGTTGACTGCCATTAGCGATATCCACAACTATCTGGGCTTTATTGATTTTAGTGGGAGTATCCTTATCTATTGTAGAGATGAATGTCCATCCCTCTCCCTCTACTATCTGCTCTAAGAGGAACTCTAGTTTGTGAAGGGCCTCAGGTCTTTCTCTCTTGCCTTTTATGGTTTTCTTGACTTTCTTCTTGGTGTAGGATAGAGTGATTTCTGGCAAGTCCGCAATATTTGATTCGTAGAAATCTTGGAACTCATGAAAGTTAGCTTCATCAAAAGAGGAGACTAAGTTTTTGTAATTTTCTTTGGACAGGACTTTTGCGTAGATGCCATTTTTATCTACAAATTTCTTACCTCTATATTTTACTGATCGATCACTGTACACGATCACATCATAGATAGGGCAAGTACCGTAACATCCGCCCTTCTTCATAGAAATCACCTCTTCTTCACTTTTAAAAGTATAGACAGCAGGATCAAATTCCTCTACTGTTGATTTGGAGCTTTTGCATGAAAAAAGGGAAAACAGTAAAAGTAGGCTTAACAAGGGTTTCATGTCTATCAATGTTTTACCTAAATGTAGGAATTTCTATGCTAAGCCACTGTGCCACCACAACTACTTCCAGCTCCTGCAGTACAGCCATAGCAATGTTGATTTGTGACTATCTTTCTACTCATTAAATCCTCCATGTTTAGGTCATTGATATGTTGACCTTTTACAGCGGATCGTAATTCTAGCATCTGATTGAAATCACAATCATGTATGTAGCCATCCCAACTAATAGACAAGGTGTTGCGACACATCAGACCGTCAAGCGTAGATGGATTGAATGCCATAGACAGTTCATCCATATAGCTTGCATAGTTGTCTGTCTCTATCAAGTAATCTAAAAATCTACTGATAGGAATATTTGTAATCGCAAATAGATTATTGAAATCAATATCAAATTTACGCTTGAGTTGTCGTTTAAATTCAGCTTCTAATTCTTCTTGTGGCCCTGGAAGATAAGCACCTGATGGATTATGAACCAGATCCAAGAGTAGCCCTGTCCCTTCTATTCCGTAGCCTACTTTATTGAGCTCTTGGAGGGCAGTGATAGAATCTTCAAATACACCATCCCCTCTCTGTGAGTCAGTTCTAGATTGACTAAAATAGGGGAGTGAAGAAATGACATGTACTTTATTCTTTTTAAAGAACTCTGGTAAGTCATAGTATTTCTTATTGGCTCTGATGATAGTTAGGTTGCATCTGACCATGACTGTACTTCCCGCCTTGTAGCATTCTTCTACAAACCATCTGAAATGCGCATTCATCTCAGGCGCACCACCAGTGATATCTACCTTTGGAATTTTGTGTGCCTTGATTATGCTTAGACAGGTTTCTAGTGTAGCCCTGTCCATATTTTCTTCTTTCTTATCTGGACCTGCATCGACATGGCAATGTGCACAAGTCTGATTGCATAATTTTCCAATGTTGATTTGAAAAATTTCTACAGGGATAGGATCGATACCTTTGTCCCAGCCAGCTTCTTTTATTCTATTTGCAAACTTTGGGATCTCTGTATCCACTAGTTGTTTGTCAGAGAGAACTTGGAGCTGATAAAACGAATCTGAAAGATTACTTCCTCTGGATTTGAGACTTTTTGTTTTTTGCTTGATGCCCATCTACATTAATTTTTTCTTCACATGATTCATCATTTGAACCCCGTTGACTAACGTCGCTCCACCTTTTATTGCTGCTGCGACATGTACTGCTTCCATCATTTGCTCTTCATCAGCACCTTTCTTTAGACAAGTGGAAGAGTAAGCATCAATACAATAAGGACATTGTACTGCATGAGCGACAGCTAATGCTATAAGAGATTTTTCTCTAACAGTAAGGGCACCCTCTTTGAATACCTCACCATACCAGTCAAAAAACTTGTCTCCATACTCTTTCTGAAATTCAGTTATGTTTGGAAATTTCTTCAAGTCTTCTGGGTTAAAATAACCTTCGCTCATAATGTGTTTTGTACTCAAAATTAAGCTAATACCTCACTTTATATACACCTACTAAGGCTTTTGTTTCTATGAGGACATTCATACTATAGAATAATCTTTGTAATATTGGAAAGTGAGAAATATCTAAAATGAATCACCCCTCTAAAGCCTCGTTTTTCTTTCTATTTATCCTACTTTGGGGCTGTAAAGCTGATTCCTCCACAGTACAAGAATCAAACCCCCAAAAGGGAGAATACTACACCGCTACAGTGCATACTCCTGCAGGAGAACAATTAGAGGGCTATAAAAGCTCCACTATTCCGACCTTTTTTAATGTCGGGCAGATAGGTTCAGACTCTAAGCTAGAAACTATAGTTCTAGGCGAACGCATCCAAAAGAATAAGAAAGTAGACGTTATTCCAATAGCTATGTTTGAATTTCAAAAGGATGCAATAGATCAAAAATATCTTGTTTGTCTGCCCACTGACCTTAGTGAAAATCCTATCGCTCAGGATTTTCAGGCCTTCATGAGTTATAATAATGAGTTGACTTTAGCGATCGAAAATTGGTTCAAGTTACAGTGTGGACTAGGACATTGCGGCGGGTTAGATTGGAAGTTTCCTCACAAAGGACTTCTAAAGCATCATATAGACAACAATCTTCACTAAACCTCTGTTAGGATATGGTGTCGAAGCGAGCCGGTATAGAAGATATAGTTCTTAGTGATTTTCCAGACTATAGTATTAGAATTTCAGATTCAATTTATGCGATCTCTGAGCAGTGGGATGCTAACTGTGGAGATAATGTATATGTAAGCTCTATTTTCAATAAACTACTAGAGCAGAGTGGTCCCTTAGGATATGCTTACTACTATGTGCTTCTTATGCAGAATGGGCAAGTAAAGGGACTCATCTACTGTCAGCATAAGACCATAAATCTTGATGAAGACTACAGAGCACATGCGCATTCTGATGATCTGTGGAGCAAGCTGAAAGTGTCTGTTACAAAGTTTCTATTCAGAATGATCAAGCATGAGATGCTGATCTGTGGCAATGTAATCTTGACAGGAGAGTATGGCATAAGACTGGCTGAAAACTCCAGTCCAGAATTAAATAAACTCATTCCCAAAGTCCTCTCAGAGGTCAAGGCTTATATAAAAAACCACAAGCAGAAAACAATTCAATCCATACTACTTAAGGACTTTTATGAAACAGGACCACTTAAGAAACAAGATTTCTCAGTAGAGGAGTATACGGCATTTAATGTCCAGCCAGATATGATTCTTACCCTCGATCCTGATTGGAATAGCTACTCAGACTACCTCTCTGCAGTGAAGTCTAAATACAGGGTCAAGTTCAAGAAAGTAAAAAAGAAAGGGACCAATCTTGTGTATAGAACACTGAATGGGGAACAAGCCCAAAAGTATAATTCTGCTATGTATAAGATGTATAAGGACACTGCTGATAGAGCGACTTTCAGTATGTTCACCTTGGATCAAAACTACTTTTGTGAGCTGAAAGAAGCTCTAGGGGATAAGCTCGTGCTGACCGGTGTATTTCTAGAAGAAGAGTTAGTTGCATTTTATACCTATGTAAAAAACGGAACCTTAGGCGATGCCCATTTTTTAGGCTATAATGTGGAGCTGAATATGAAGTATCAGATCTACTTCAATATTTTATTGCAACTCGTAGAGACGGCCATAGAAGAGAAGGCAACATATCTAAATCTATCTAGGACAGCCTTAGAGATCAAAAGCAGTGTAGGTGCTGAACCCTATGAAATGAAAGTGCACATAAAATATCACAGGCCATGGATAAATAAACGTATGGCCTATTTCCTTTCTAAGTTTGTGCCAGAGAATGATTGGTTACAACGTAAACCTTTCAAGTAAGATTTAAGATCCTTCTATTGCCACTCGATAGGCAAGTTTCAGAGAATGTATTTTGGCAGTATCATAATAGCCGCTATCTCCTGCGTCTAAGTCTTCCCATTGTGCTATATGTCCATTGGCACTGGTGGGGATCTTATTAGATTCATTATAGACATAGGAGCTGACCCAGAAAAAAGCACAGCAAGCGGCAAGGCCTGCTAAGTATAGGAGGGTACGTCTCAGTTTTGAAGCTTTGACTTTCTCTTGATAATCCAGCTTTCCTTCTAGTTTATCCCAGGCGGATCGAGGTGGAGTAGTGGTCGCCTTATTGGCAGCGGCACGTATGTTTTCGTAATTATCCAATGTCTTCGAAGTTATTAAGATGATTATGTTTTTTTTTATAAAGTAGAGCCAGTTTTTTCTTGGCTAGGATGAGTTGAGATTTACTCGTATTGATACTGATATTCAGTTGTTCTGCTATTTCTCTATGCTTATATCCTTCTATGACATATAGATTAAACACTGTTCTGTAGCCAGTGGGTAATTCATCTATAAGAGCGATAATCTCATCGTATTGGATATTACTAAGGGCTTTGGCCTCATCTTTCAGCTCGTATGCTTTTTCTATATCTACATGAAGATTAAGATTGTTATTCTTTCTGATTCTCATTAGAGATTCATTGATGACGATTCTCTTCATCCATCCTTCGAAACTGCCATCACCTTTGTATTGATCTATTTTAGAAAATATCTTGAAGAAACTTTCTACCAATAAGTCTTCAGCTTCAGTTGTGTTCTTAATATATCTCAGACAGATGGTATAGAACAGTGGTGCATACTTTTCATAGAGTGCTTTCTGGGCAATCCTATCCTGCTTTTTGCAGCGGGCTATTATGTTTGCATCTGATTGCATGATGGAAAGTATTAGCTAGTTGTTATCTAGTAGATGAAAGATAAGTGGATTTTGGTGTAATGGAAAGCCATTTTCTTATCGGATAACATATTAAGGCTTCTTATTATCTGTATTACTATCTTTGCGGCATGGAAAAAAGTACTAAGTATAGTCCTCAAGAGGTAGAAGCAAAATGGTATAAGCACTGGGAAGAAAGTGGATATTTTAAGTCCGTTCCTGATGAAAGAGAGCCGTATACGATAGTTATCCCTCCTCCTAATGTAACTGGGGTATTGCACATGGGGCATATGCTCAATGTGACCATCCAAGATACGCTTATCAGAAAAGCGAGACTAGAAGGTAAGAATGCTTGCTGGGTGCCAGGAACAGATCATGCTTCTATTGCTACTGAAGCGAAGGTAGTACGAAAGCTAAGAGAGCAAGGCATTAAGAAATCAGACCTCACTAGAGAAGAATTTCTAGGCCATGCTTGGGAATGGACAGAAGAATATGGAGGTATAATACTTCAGCAATTGAAGAAGTTAGGTGCCTCATGTGACTGGGATAGGACAGCATTTACAATGGATGAGGTCCGCTACCAATCTGTCATCAAGGTCTTCGTAGATCTCTATAATAAAGGTAAGCTCTATAGAGGCAACCGTATGGTCAATTGGGACCCTCAGGCTCAGACTGTACTCTCTAATGAAGAAGTTCTGCATAAAGAGGAATCAGCTAAGCTATACCATGTCAGATATCAGATAGAAGGAGAAGAAGATTATATCACCATAGCAACTACAAGACCGGAGACCATCTTAGGAGATACTGCTATAGCCGTACATCCTGATGATCCACGATATGCCAAGTATAAAGGCAAGAAAGCCCTAGTCCCTTTACTAGGGAGAAGTATACCAATTATATATGATGACTATGTAGACATTGAGTTCGGTACAGGAGCTCTAAAAGTAACACCTGCTCATGACGTGAATGATTATGAACTCGGCAAGAAGCACAAGCTTGAAGTCATAGATATGCTGAATGCGGACGGGACAGTCAGTGAGGCAGGCCAGCTCTATGTAGGGGAGGATAGATTCAAAGCCCGTAAACTCATCAATAAAGACCTCGAAGAGAAAGGACATTTAGTAGAGGTAGAGGACTTGGTCCATAGTGTAGGACGGTCAGAAAGAACTAATGCTGTCGTGGAACCACGCCTGTCATTACAGTGGTATGTGGACATGAAGTCGATAGCAGAGCCAGCCTTGGTTAATGTGATGAATGACACCATTCAATTTTTTCCGGAGAAATATAAGAATACCTATAAGCACTGGATGGAGAATATCCGTGACTGGTGCATCTCGAGACAGCTCTGGTGGGGGCAGCGTATTCCGGCTTATTACTATGAAGATAAGGTCTACGTAGCAGAGACAGGTGCGGAGGCCTTAGCGCTTGCACAGAAAGATTTCCCTGATCTCAAAACTGAAGAATTAAAGCAAGATGAAGATGTACTAGATACTTGGTTCTCTTCTTGGTTATGGCCTATCAGTGTTTTTGATGGGTTTCATAATAGAGAAGAACTGGATTACTACTATCCAACTTCAGTATTGGTGACAGGATGGGATATCATCTTCTTATGGGTAGCTAGAATGGTAATGGCTGGTTATGAATGGGAAGGTAAGTTTCCATATAAAGATGTCTACTTTACCGGTATGGTCCGTGATAAGAAGAGACGGAAGATGAGTAAGTCATTGGGGAATTCTCCGGATGCTCTTAAGCTCATAGAAGATTATGGCGCTGATGGTGTCCGTTATGGAATGCTGTCTTGCTCTCCAGCTGGGGGTGATCTACTCTTTGATGATTCATTAGTAGATAATGGAAAGAGATTCACTAATAAGATCTGGAATGCTGTCGGTTACCTACTCGCTCAAGAAGTAGATGAAAGTCTGAGTATGCCAGAAACCAACGAGCTGGCTATAGAATGGATAGAGCAGCACCTAGATAGAACGATAGAGAAGGTACAGAAGTCATTTGCTGATTACAGGCTATCAGAAGCTCTGATGACTATCTATACCTTTGTCTGGAATGATGTGTTCTCATGGTATCTAGAAATTATCAAACCTGAATATGGGCAACCTATAGATCCACTCACGCTTGAAAGTTCTAAAAACTTATTCGAAAAGATCTGTGTGCTCTTACATCCTTTTATGCCTTTCATTACAGAAGAGGTGTGGCATAAGCTGAAGGATAGAAAAGAAGGAGAAGATTGTGCAGTGTCCACTTATCCTAAGGCAGAATCAGCAGTAGATGCCGCCTTACTTAAGGATATATCTATTATCCAAGATATAATTTCTAGTATCAGAGATACTAAGAATAAGAATCAAGTCCCTCCTAAAGAAGGCATAGATATCTCGCTCATTATTAATGATGAGATCACTGCCTGTCTGGCTAGAACCGGAGCTACAGAAATAATCAAGAAGATGGCTTTTGTAGATAATATAGCTACGGTTACCAATGATGAAGGCCTGGATGGAATCTCGTTCATCTGTAGCAAGACTAAAGTGTATGCACATCTCAACTTAGAAATAGATGTCGCAGCAGAGCTTAGTAAGGCTGAAGAGGATCTTAAGTATCAGAAAGGCTTTGTCGCTAGTATCGAAAAGAAATTAGGCAATGCTGGATTTGTAAAAGGAGCTCCTGAACAAGTCGTCGCAAATGAAAGGAAGAAGCTGGCAGATGGACAGGCGAGAGTGGAAGCCTTGATACAGTCGATTGAAAAATTAAAAAACATGTAGGTGTTTCTTGACCTTTTCTGTCAGATAATTACTCTATCTGTAATGTAGAGCAATCCTAGAATTTCCCCATCAAGTAATAGTAATAAAAAAAGGCTGACCAAAAAAGGTCAGCCTTCTAAAACTATATTGTTAAGTGTTGTTCTTACTTAGTAATTACAACTTTCTTAGCTACGAATCCTGCTTCGCTTCTTGCGTTCAAAGTATAGATTCCTGAAGCCAATTCTGCAACTGACATAGTGAATCTTCCTTGCTTCACATTACTTTCTAGAGTTCTTTTTACGATCTCTCCATTTACATTGACTAATTCGAATGCAACCTGAGGAGATACATTATCTAGGTTGATATCCATAACTAATACGTTAGACGCAGGGTTAGGGAATACTTCTAGACTAGCTAGAGATTCTGGAGTAATATCTTCTGTTCCAACAGTGAAAGGCGTATCACTTATTGTCATCTCTATCCATGCTTGGTTAGAGGGCCAGTAATCTTGAAAGTCTAATACAGATAGCTCAGTTTCGAAATCTCCATTGTTATTCAGTGGACATACGATTGATGATCCATATCTCTGAGTAGCACCGATGTTACCTAGGGCAAAGTTAGTCGCTTGAAGATCATTAGCTGATCCATCTCCTGAGTCACCTGCTATAAATTCTAACTCATTCATTTGATCTGGATCTACTACAAAAACAAGAGCATAATGCTGATCATCTTGAAGTTCTATTGGTATTAATTCCCCATTGTTATCTAATCTAGGAGAACCTGTCGCAGGATCTGCAACAGCCATTTTTAGAGTAAGATCTGTCTGAGGTCCTAAGATGGCGTTCATAGGTTGTCTATTTTGAATTTCTCCAAAACTATTCTCACCCATACATCCAAGAAGGATTCTTTCTCCAGCTGTAATAGCATAATTTCTATTTGCATCAGGAGTTAAAGATTCAGTGCTCGGATCCCATAAGTAAAGATATATTCTTACACTACCAGAGTTACCTGCGAGCTCATTGATTCCAAATCTTACATCATTTAGATAGTGTCCTTTCCCACTTGGTAGGTAGAAAGTATATGCTACTGCGTAGTCAAATCCACAGAAGCCATCATCCGCAGGATCATCTGAGATAAGACCTGACCATAGTTGGTTATACTGACCATCCTCGTCTGGCTCTGGTCTAGCAACTGATCTCCATGTTTCTTCAGTCATTTCAAAGCCAAAAGAAACTGTATCGTTTGCTATGTTAGGGTCACCAGCAGTGATATTTCTATAAGTCATGTTATATCTTCCTTCCTGCGTCGGAACAAATAAATCTTCAAAAGATGAATTTTCATTTAGGAAGCAATATGCTGGTTGATCCATGTAATTTGCGTTTACAGTAGACCATTCTACGTTACCATCTGGTCCTGTAGCTTCAGCCATAACTTGTACGTCTGTCGCAGGGGTATTACCTCTGTTGAATATATCTACATGTAATGGAATAGCATTCGCTTGACTTAGAGGCATTGCTGCCGCAGGTGCACGACCTACGAAAGATCTTAGTACTTCAATGTCAGCAAATCCGCCACCTAGTAATACTACATCATCAATAGTTGCGTGATAGTAACCACCTAAATGTCTGAATTGTAACTGAACAGAACCTTGACCATCATAGCCAGTAATAGGAACTGTGTATAAGCTTTCTCCTCTATCATTTACACTAGCAGTCGTAACTTGGCATTCGCCTGAGATAGTTACTTCTTGGTTTAGTCCTGTTCCAGCTCTCTCACCTAAAGTGATGTAAGTTGTATCAGGCCAAGTTTCTCCACCATCATAACTTACGATAAGTGAAGTAGAACCAGCGTAGTAATAACCCCAATCGTGATAGAATCTACAAAATAGACCTCCTGGATCTTGTCCACTAAGATCTATTACAGGACTGTAAAGTGATCCTGAACAGAAATCACCTTGAAGTCCACCATTTGGACATAGACCAGCACCTGAGTTAGGTCCACTTGAGGGATCTCCTGGTATTAGATATTCTCCATTGTTGTCATAGAAGTCAGAAGGGAATACCATGAAACCATTACATGCTGTGCCTTCTACCACATGACTGTTAGTCGTGTATCTACCTGGAACAACTCTATCAAGAGTCCAGTACCAAGTAGTATCAGAACCATCGTCTTTTTCTACGTACCAATCTCCAAGACCATTAGAGAAATCACCTTGACCAGGCTCATTACCCCAAATTACGTCTGGATCTGGTTGTACCTCACATTGGTATGCTAAGGTTACATCTACGTCTCCAGTTTCTGCTTCGACTCTAATCTTGGCACAATCTGAAAGTGACATTGCAAAAGCAGGTATCGATATCTGCCCTGCCTCATTACCAGCTGGCATATTTTGGATACCACCATTTGCATTATTGTTACAAATGATTACTGCCACTGCTCCTCCGTTTTGAGCATTAAGAGCTTTAAGAGTAAAAGCACATTCTCCTCTATCTATAAATGCAATCTTTCCAGTTACATTTTCAATAGGTGCTTGACAGCCATCTGCTGTAGGCGCTACGCCATCATTAGCGAAAGTCGCTGTGCCAGAGAGAGATGAATCAAGAGAAGTACCCCAGATAGGAGTAGGTTGGATAGCTCTATATGTCCCAGCTATTGAAGCAGGTTCTGTAATTACAACAGCATTCGCTTGTTGTGCATACATACTTGCTGATCCAATCAGAAGGCATAGAAACATTCCTAAACGTGTAAAATCTAATTTCATGTGTTTAAGTTTTTTAGTTTTTAATCGAAGGTTCTTGTAAGTAAAGCTGATCGCTGTGAATAGATAATAAATATCACTGAGAGCTGTGCTTAGAATATCCTCTTAAAGCTAAAGATAGGATTCATCTGTCTATAATTTTAGTCTAATGTCTCCTAAATATGTTCTAGACGACACTACTAGAATAGGTTAAATCAGGTGTCATGATTAAGAATTACGAATTCAGCCATAATTTCAGAATAATATTCTCCAAATAACTAGCAATTCAAAATAATTAATTGATTTGCAACGTGGTGAACGCCTAATAAAAATTAAATTCTGAATGTCGTATCCAAGTAATATGTATATATTTTCTACCTGTTTAAGACTAGGCTAGCTAAGACTTATTAAATGTTGAACATGGCACTAACACCTTTAACTTTACATACTTGAGCTGCGGCATGATTGGCTTGTGTAGCCATGGTGGGTAGATTAGCACCTTGCAGAAATGACCAAATTAGAGTCGCCAGGACTGTATCACCAGCTCCGGAAACATCTGCTTTTTCCACTGCTATTCCTTTAATAATACCATGATTAGTTAAAGAACGGTCTGAGTAGAAAATCCCCTTGTCTCCCAAGGTAATGAAGATCTTTTCAGCTCCAAGAGTATCTAATTTTGCTAAAGCCTCTCTAATGCTAGCAGAGTCAGGTGAGACCTCATAACCTATTTCTTTAGATAGTTCTTTTATGTTGGGTTTGAAGACTGCGCAGGATTCTGACAGAAGATTGAAGTTTTTGTCTTTAGGGTCCACAAAAAGCGGAATGTTATTTTTTATGGATAGTTGCTGAATTTGTTTGATTAAATTTTCTGTGATCACTCCTTTGTTATAATCTTGGATTACAAGGGCTGCGATATCAGAGTGGAGCAAGGTTTCTTTTATCTGATTTTCTATTTGTACCAAGATTCTGGAATCTAAATCCTCAGTGCTTTCTGTATCTATTCTAAGATATTGCCTGAATGATTGATCCACTATTCTTTGCTTGACTGTTGTAGGTCGGTCATTGTCTGTGATTAAATGGGAGTGGATCTCGGCTTCTGTCAATAAGGACTTTACTTCTAGTCCGTGCTTATCATTCCCTACGACGCTGATAAGTATAGGTTTAAGGCCCAAGGTATTGATATTCAAGGCCACATTGGCTGCGCCACCTAGACGTGCCTCTCTATTTTTAGCTGTGATTACAGGCACATCTACAGCCTCGGGAGAATTTCTATGGTGCTGACCTATGATGTATTCGTCTAACATCACATCACCAACAATCAAAACATTTTTAGATGACTTTTGAATGGCTACTCTACTTAGGTGTTAAGAATTAAGTTCCTCGATCAGTACATCCATTTTAGAATTTGACTGACTGAAGAAGCTTTTTATTTTTTCGGAAAAGTACTGCTTATCTCCATAAAGTCCTTCACGAATCATGGTAGACAATTCACTGAGCTGTGAGACTACTGTGAGGAAACCTTCTTTCTGAAGGAGTCTAGCCATTGGAAATTTTTCAATATTTGGACCACAGATAGTTGGGATTTCATAAACTAATGGTTCTAGAACATTATGTGGTCCTTTATCAAAACCAGCTCCTACATAGACGATGTCACAATATCTATACAAGTACTTTAGGTCACCCAAGGTATCTATGATGCAAACCCTTTCCTTACTTGTAGTTCCGGAAGAATACTGATGACAGGGAAGAGCAAGTGCTTTTTTTAATATAATAATGCTTTTTGCATCTACATCATGAGGTGCAATCATAAAATTGTAATCCGGAAAATCTGATATAACTTGCTGAACTGCAGCGTATTCTGACGGAATCACGCTTCCAAAGCCGATGACTTTCTCAGCAGTTGTAGACCAGAAGAGCTCAGATGATGAACCTTTTTTAGAACGCAAGGCTTGCTCTATTCTAGTGTCTCCCAAGATTGTAGTATTCTGGAATTGTTGGCCTATGAGTATCTGCTGTGATTCCTCATTGTGGCAGTATATTTTTTTACTCTTTCGAAGTAGCTCAATAAAGGGTTTCATTATGAATGAGAACAGGTAGGAGTTAGCGTTAAGGTGCAGGCTCGTGTAGTAGTAGGGGATGTTTCTAAGGTATAATACTCGGAGAAGATTGAACCAAAAGTCATACTTAATGAAGACGACTTTATCTGGCTTGAGTAGGTCGACTATTTTCTTTTGATTGGAGAAGGTGTCTAAGGGTAGATAGATTTTTAGGATTCTATCGTCATTGAATGTGGTGTTTTCGAAACCAGAAGGGGAGAAGAAACTAATGATGAACGCATTCCTTTTATCTTTGTATAATTCTTCTACGATAGGCTTAGCCATCTCGTATTCTCCATATGATGCGGCGTGCAACCATATACGTCGCTGGCCCTTGAGAGAATTTATCCTGGGCTTAAGATTAGTGAGTTGGTTTTTCCTGCCCTTGACCCAATCACGTGCCTTAGGAGAAAATAGCGTGGCAAGCCTTATGAAGCCACCGTATAAGAGAATAAGACAGGAGTAGATAAAAAACATTGAACCTAGTAGAAAATTTCATCAGGATTAGTCTTCTCATAGATCGGGAGATACCAAGTTGCTTCTAGAGCTATAAGAATATCCAATCTTCGCCCTTTAGCTGATAAGCCCGTATCAAAATTTACCGCTCTTACACTTTCTGTAAACCCTTCCGTGATAGAAAGGGCTATAGAATAATTGACACTTTTATTGATTCCAATATTCTGATAACCAATGGTTTGCTTTGCTGCTAAGCCTCTCGAATTTCTATCATAGCCCTTACTATAATCATTGTTGACCTGAGAGGCATTATTGGAATCATTGAGGATTCTGATATTATGCTGTAGTATTCCAAATCCCAATCCGATGTTCAGGCCACTATTGGGATTTTTCTGAGCACTGATCAAAGTTTTATTAGCGAATACTCCAATGTATGCACCCCTTCTTCTAAGGAAGAGTTCTGCTTTTTGTCCATTATTTCCTAAGATAGCACCAGACTCCAGCCTCAAAGGTGCAAGTACATCTTCCTTAACCTTACTCCCAAATTGGAAGTTACCTTCTATTCCCCAGAAGCCTTTTAAAGGAATGGAATACCGACTGAGTGACAGTCCTGCATGAAAGTTATTTCCGTATCTGTCAGCAAGATCAGCTGCTGAGAAGTCATAACCATAATTAATTCCTACAGCCAGAAAGGGCTTTTCCCTCACTTCATTCCTCTGCGTATGTCCTATAGTAATGGACACAAATAAAAGTAGAACGATGGCGGTGAGCTGTAATTTGATCTTTCTCATGATAGTACTTATAAGAACGAAGTTATAATTAACTCAGATAGATTGTTCTAGTAGCCCTTTCTATTCAAAGTTTTTCTGATTATAGATTGGCCATTGATATTAGTGCAGACACTTTATAGAAGAGTTTGCAGTATTTATCCTTCATAACCCTTAAAGAATTGATACAATAAGTCCATTTTTGTCGGGTTTAATAGATAAACGAACGGAAGATCATGAATATTAAAATGGTTGATCTCAAAGGTCAATACAAGAGTATAAAGGAGGAGCTAGATCTAGCGATGGCCAAGGTAATAGCGGATACAGCCTTTATAAAGGGAAAGTATGTTCAGGAATTCAAAGAAAACCTAGAAGATTATCTTGGTGTAAAGCATATCATTCCTTGTGGAAATGGTACAGATGCACTTCAGTTGGCCTTGATGGCGATGGACTATGAAAGAGGGTCAGAAGTAATTACCACTCCATTTACTTTTGTCGCCACCGTGGAGGTAATCTGCTTATTAGGTCTCAAACCTAAATTTGTCGATGTCGATCCCGAAACTTTCAATATAGATGTCACAAAGTTAGAAGCTGCCATCTCTGAGAAGACCAAATGTATTCTGCCAGTACACCTCTTTGGGCAGGCCTGTGATATGACCAGTGTGATGCGCATTGCAGATAAGCATTCTATAGACGTCATTGAGGATACGGCACAAGCAATCTCTGCTAAGTATAATTATAGGGGCAAAGATGTGTTCTGCGGGACGATAGGTAATATCGGTACTTTATCATTTTTTCCCTCTAAGAATCTAGGTTGCTATGGAGATGGAGGGGCTGTAATGACGAATGATGATGCTCTGGCTCATAAAATCAACCTCTATGCTAACCATGGCTCCCTTAAGAAATACTACTACGAAACCATAGGCATCAATAGTAGACTGGACGGCCTTCAAGCAGCTATACTTAATACCAAGCTTAAGTATCTAGATGAGTATGTGGATTCAAGAAATCATGCAGCCCAGGTGTATGATAGTCTACTGGAGCAAGCGCCAGATGTAATAAGACCTGCAAGAAGGACTGATAGATCTCATGTTTTTCATCAGTACACTTTACGAATCCAAAATAAGGATAGGGATGAAGTGCAAGCTGCGCTGAAAGCACAAGGTATTCCCACGGCAGTCTACTACCCAGAACCACTCTACAAGCAGGGCATTTATCAGGAATATGTAACCGAAGAGGAGGTTTTTCCTGTGACAGACCAGCTTTGTCAGCAAGTATTATCTCTACCTATGCACACAGAGCTCACCCAAGAAATGCAAGAATTTATAGTCGAAAAGCTCATTTCTGCTCTCAGGAACTAAATGTTAAAAGTTAAGGCGCTACACCTGTAGAGTAAAGAGTTGTGCTAATATTTGTTTCATCAGCTTCATAGCATTAGTTTTACATATTAATATTTTTTTAATGTGATAGGATTTATGCGCCACTCGGTTTTATTCTTACTCGCCTTGTTTTTTCTTTTTCAGAACAGCCAACTAGCTGCTCAGAACATTTTCGTTACCAAAGAGAAAGTCCTTCAAGAATTAGATGATAGAGGTCTAGAATATCTTGAAGTAGAAAGAAGACTCAATGAGAAAGGTGTAGATCTTAACTTTCTCGATCAGTCCAGTATCAGCCCTCAGGAGATTCAGATAATCCGTGATGTCATCAGAGAAATGGAAGCGGAGAAAATAGTCAAGGATGCCGACTCTGAGGATGCAGATGATGAAGATGAGGAGATGCTGGATGAGGATGGTGACGAAATCGATAGCACTGAAGTAAGTTTGGAAGAAGAGGCAGAACTAGAGGAAGAAGAATTCATAGAGAACATTTATGGTCAGTCATTATTCCAAGGAGCTGTATTAGAACTGCAATCTAAGTCGGAGGAGATAAAAGCCCCTGACTCTTATATCCTAGGACCTGGAGATGACTTAGTGGTAGCTGCCTGGGGTCGTTCTCAGTTTGATAATGAGTATAAAGTAGGTGAGGATGGCTATATCAAGATTCTTGATGGTAAAAGGAGGGTCTTCCTAAAAGGAGTATCGCTTGGAACTGCTAGGGAGAAGTTGTTCAAGGTGTTTAATGAGTACTATACTTTTAGAAAAGGTGAATTCGATGTTTCGCTAAATTTTTCAAGAACAGTAAAGGTTAGCATCTATGGCGAGGTCGCCAAGAACCCAGGAAGCTTTGCTATACCGGCTTTCAATTCAGCATTCAATGCACTTTCGATAGTGAATGGACCTAATGACATAGGAACCTTAAGAAATATCCAATTAAAAAAGGCCAATGGCGAAAACAAGACGCTGGACATCTATGCTTTCATGAAGAATCCTTCTATAGCTTCTGATTATTACTTAGATGAGAATGATATCATCTTGGTGCCAGTAGCGGATAAAATAATTACGGTGGAAGGTGCTGTTCGTCGTCCACATAAATATGAACTGACAAATAAAGAAGGGATAAAGGAACTCTTAGATTTCTCAGGAGGATTCGCCGAAAATGCTTTCCAAAAAAAGATACAAGTTCAGCGGTATGTAGATGATGCTATGAAGATTATAGATATTGACTGGAGAGAGTATGAAGGAAGAAAGAAGAATTTTGAATTACTTCATGGGGACCTTGTCGTCATTGCAGAAATCGAAAATGAATTTTCAAACTTTGTGGAAATAATCGGAGAGGTGTTACAACCAGGAGTCTTTGAGCGCAGTGATAATATGAAGATTTCTGACCTAATCAGAAAAGCGGGTATCACAGAGCTCTCTAATTTAGGAACCGCATTTCTCACCAGAGATAACAATAACGGTACCTATACCTACGAAAAGATAAGCATAGAAGAAGTCATCAAAAATCCTAGGAGTCCTATGAATTTTGCCTTACAGGATAAGGATAAATTAGAAATATGGCCTAAGGATAGATTCACAGATGAGATAGATATAGCCATAGATGGTGCGGTTAGGTTTCCAGGTAAATTTCCTTATGATGTCAGTCAATCCATAAAAGTAAAAGATGCTATCCTTCTGGCAGGAGGACTCAGAAGAGATGCTTCTAACTATGCAATCATCCACAGGAATGACCCACTTAACCCCAAAATAAAGTACTACAAGACTATCAATAACTTGGATAAGTTATTCGAGGATAGTTCTGATGAATCGAATCTCGTTTTATCACCATTTGACAGCCTAGTAGTCAAGTCCAAGAATACTTTTCTTGAAGAAAGCTTTGTGAGGATAGAAGGTGCCGTTAACCTTCCAGGGGAGTACCAGTATGGTATAGGCATGAGTATAAAAGACCTTATGACTCTGGCTGGTGGATTCAAAATGGCCGCCTCTACTAATAATATAGAGATATCGAGAGTGATCATAAAGAACAATGAGCCCACTAGAACTGTAGTGGCCAATGTGGAAATGGATAGAGACTTCAATGTGCTTAATGCAGATGGTGATTACTTCCTAGAGCCTTACGATAATATTGCAGTCAGATATATCAAGGAATTCAAGTTACAACGTCGTGTATTCTTAGATGGAGAAGTCGCCTATCCAGGTCCTTATGCTATCTCTAAAGAGAATGAAAGAATCCTATCTATTATAGACAGAGCAGGTGGCCTGACAGATGAGGCATTCCCAGCTGGGGCTACCTTAGAAAGAAATGAGAATGAGTATGGTTTTGTAGTCATTAAGCTAGAAGAGATTCTGAGGAATCCGCAGTCTGAGTTTAATTTCTTAGTGAAGAATGGCGATAAAATTACTGTCCCGAAAATCAAAGAATTCGTGACTATAAGAGGTGCTACCAGGGCATACGAAGCAGTAGGAGAGGAGAAGATTAATGAAGGGAATGAAATCCATGTGCCCTACCACAAGAATAAGGATGCCATGTTCTATATCAATGAGTATGCAGGGGGTCTACATGAATCAGCAGACAAACAAAAGATCTTCGTGGAGCATGCCAATGGTGAAATCAAAAGACCTACAATTGGCTTCTTATCTAAGAAGTACCCCAAGGTCTATCAAGGATCTCAAATATCAGTAGGTTTTAAATCTTTTGAAGCCAAAGAGGACGATAAAAAAGAAGAAGTGGACTGGACTAAAGTCTTAGGAGATTCAGTAGCTCAGGCTATGAGCATCTTGACCTTGATTCTCTTGATTTCTAGACTGGACTAAAACGCTACTTTTAGATTACTGCTGCTATCCCTGGAAGTTTTTTGCCTTCTAAGTATTCTAACATTGCTCCACCACCTGTGGAGATAAAACTAACCTGGTCGGCGAGGCCAGATTTGTTAATAGCAGAGACAGAATCACCACCTCCTATCAGCGTAAAAGCACCTTTAGCAGTAGCATCAGCGACACTTTGTGCAACCCCAAAAGTTCCTTTTGAGAAATTCTCAAATTCAAATACACCTAGAGGACCATTCCATAACACAGTCTTAGAACCAAGAATGACTTTTTTGTACGTATCCATAGCCTCTGGACCGATATCCAAGCCCATCCATCCTTCAGGTATGGACATACTTGGACAAGTTTTTTTAGCGGCATCATTGGAGAAACTATCTGCTATGATCGTATCTTCTGGTAATAGGATTTTTACATTTTGTTCCTCTGCTTTAGCTAGTAAGTCTTTGGCTAGACCTACATAATCTTCCTCTACCAATGAGTTACCAGTAGTTCCGAATTTTGCTTTGATGAAGGTATAAGTCATACCACCTCCGATCAGAATGTAATCGCAGACATCTAATAATCTTTCTATTAGCTGGATCTTATCAGATACCTTGGCCCCTCCTAAGATAGCAGTGAAAGGACGTGCTGGGCTATTAACTAATTTATTAGCATTGGCGATCTCAGTTTCCATGAGGAATCCCAAGGACTTGCTTTCTGGCTCAAATTGACTAGCTACAGTGGCGGTAGACGCATGTGCTCTGTGGGCCGCCCCAAAGGCATCATTAATATAGACATCAGCAAGCTTTGCCATTTTAGCAGCAAGTTCTATGTCTCCCTTTTTTTCACCTTTTTCGAATCTTGTATTCTCTAGTAATAATATTTGTCCAGGCTGTAATTGATGTGCATGGTCAAAGGCTTCCTGGCCTACAGTATCTGCAGCAAAAATCACTTTATTATCCAATAGTGCAGACAGATGTGGGACTAGTGCCCTGAGACTAAATTTCTTCACATTGATGCTTCCATCATCATTTAGCTTTTTTAACGGTCTTCCAAGGTGTGACATTAAGATTACAGAGGCTCCTTGCCTAAGCACCTCCTTGATTGTAGGTAGGGCTTTTTGGATACGTGTATCGTCAGTAATATTTTGATCCTTGTCTAATGGAACATTGAAGTCTACTCTGATAAGGACTTTCTTGCCAGCTAAATTATTAAGCATAAGGTGATAATTATGGAAAAGCCGATCTAAAAAGATCGGCTTTTATTATTTATTTAAATTTTGTTGCAAGTTCTGCTAGTCGGCTAGAGAAGCCAGCTTCATTATCGTACCATGAAACGACTTTAAGAAGCCTGCCAGATACTTTCGTCAGACCGGCATCAAAGATAGATGAATGTTGGTTGCCAATGATATCAGAAGATACGATCGGGTCATCCATATATTCTAGTATGCCTTTCAAGTTTTTGTTAGCATATTTCTTGAATGTCTTATTTACCTTTTCTACTGTAATGTCTTTATTCACTAATACATTTAGCTCTACTAGAGAGCCAGTAATAACTGGCACTCTTACAGCCATTGCAAATAATTTACCTTCTATTCCATCTATTACTTTAGTTACTGCCACAGCAGCTCCTGTAGAAGTAGGTATGATATTTTCTGCTGCTGCTCTTGCTCTTCTGAGGTCAGAGTGCGGTGCATCTTGTATTCTTTGATCACCAGTATAGCCATGTATAGTCGTCATAGATCCTTGGTCAATACCCCAGTTTTCCTTTATAACTTTAACTAGTGGCGCAAGGCAGTTAGTTGTGCATGAGGCATTACTTATGATCTTGTCAGATTTTTTCAACTGATCATGATTGACACCAAGAACTATAGTCTTTATGTCTCCTTTACCCGGAGCAGAAATGATAACTTTCTTAGCACCCGCTTTGAGATGTAAGCCTGCTTTGTCTTTATCTCTGAATACCCCGGTACATTCTAGGACGATATCTATTTTATTCTTTTTCCAAGGTAACTTAGAAGGATCTTTTATAGCTGTAGCCAGAAATTTCTTTCTTCCCACGATTATATGATCATCAGTTGCACTTACTTTACCATCGAATGCACCTTGCGCAGTATCATACTTGAATAGATGTGCAAGAGTATGGTTGTCAGTAAGATCATTTATCGCTACAACTTCTACTCTTCTATCCTTTAGTAATTCCCGAAGAGTTAATCGGCCTATTCTTCCGAAGCCATTAATTGCAATTCTGGTTTTAGCCATGTGAATTTGTTTTGTTGATTTAAATTAAGCCGCAAAAATAATAAAGGCTAACCAAAGATGTTTGATTAACTCTTAGAAGTCATTTTGTAGATCCGAATATCTGCTGTATCTGTAGACGTTATTATTAACGGCAAGGTTTTCGGAACTGAAGTGATCTCCTAAAGCGATGACGTCCATCTTGGCATTTATGGCGGCCTGGACACCTACCAAAGTGTCTTCTACTATGAGACATTTTTCTGGAGCAGTATCCATCGTCTTAGCAGCATATAGGAATAGGTCGGGCTCAGGCTTCCAGACCTGAATATCATAGGCAGAGAACATATTGCCTTTGTCAAAGTAGGGTAGTAGACCAGTAATGCCTAAGGTTACTTTCATTTTTTCTGAGGGGCCATTAGAGGCGATACAGATGGGGATATCTACACTTTCTACAAACTCTGTAGCACCGGGAATCTCCTTTAGTTCTTTTTCAAATCTAGTTTTACACCTTATTCTGAATTCTGCTTCTAGATCATAATCAATTGGTCTGCCTAGGCGATCGATCAAGTAAGACGTAATCTTAGCAAAGGAAGTCCCCACGAAAAGGTCGAAAGCTTCTTGATCAGTCATAGATATACCCATTTCTCTGATCATCTCACCTATCAGCTTATTGGTGATAGGCTCAGTATCCACTAGCGTGCCATCACAGTCAAAAATGATGAGTTCATAATTCTTGGATGCGAGTTCTTTCGTATTTGTCTTCGTCACAGTTATCTATATCTTTTGTAAGAATAGAAATAAATTACCTTTGAAATACTAATTGGATATATTTTCTATGAGACGAACGATTATATTATTACTGGTATTTCTTTTACTTGGGGGTATCTACTTTTACATGAATAGCCAAGGAGAGGAGAAAAGCTCTATAAGGGTGGAGGATAGAGAGTTTATTCTGAAGAATCCCGATGACGTCTCAGTAATTACAATAGAACAAAAAGGGCGACCAGCTATCCATCTCAGCAAGGCGAAGGGAGTCTGGCTCATAAATGATCGTCATAAGGCCAATCAAAGGATAGTACTAAATATGCTATCTACAATGAAGAATATGTCCATAAAGTATATTCCGACCATCCTAGAGAACGAAGAAGCACAAAAGCGAATGGCTAAGCATGGGATTGACATCAAGACTTATGACAGTAGTGGGAAGATCATCACAGATTTTATCCTAGGCACAAATACTAATACTGAATATGGAACCTACTGTATGAAGAGGGGTGCCAAGCAAGCCTATGTTATGTCTCTTAGTGTTACAGAAGGGGGCATCAGAAATTACTTTACTCAGACGCAGGAGGAGATGAGAAGTATGAATGTATTCACCTACGAAACCAATGACCTAAGAAGAATTACCGTAGAGTATCCCAAGGATATTACAAGTTCCTACACGGTATGGAGGGACGGGGTAGAGTACAAGTTTTCAGAGAATGGCACCGTCAAGGAATGCCACCAAAATCTAACAGACGCTTATTTTTCTGACTTCAAGAAGATGAACTCTGTCTTTGTTAGAAATGACCACTTTCTTAAGGATACTATTCTAAGTTTTATCCCTTTCATGGTCTTGACTATCGAAGCTCAAAACAAGCCAGAGCTGTCTATGAAAGTGTACCCGCTCCTAGATATGGAAAATAGCAATGTGAATACACGTTCTCCCAGAGACATCACTAAGCTTCACGAAAAGTTTTTTGTCTACACAAGTCAAGAAGATTTCTACATGGTACAGGGTCAATTTATAAAAAGGTATATGAAGCGACCGAGCTATTTCTATGAAAAAACGGAATAGTCAATTGAATCCTAGAATGAGATGGCTGACCTTTTCTTTGCTTTTATTTGGGTCTATAGTTGGTCTTTCATTTAGTGTGAGTTGGGGGTTTTATGGGCATAGGCTGATTAATAAAATGGCTGTCTTCACCCTGCCACCAGAGATGCTCGGACTCTATAAAAGACATATTTATTATATAAGCGAGCATGCCGTAGATCCTGATAAGAGGCGCTATGCCCTCAAGAATGAAGCCTATAGACATTATATAGATATAGATCACTGGGATACGATTCCGTTTCCAAATGTACCTAGAGATATCAAGACAGCGATCCTTACGCATGGGACTCTTGTAGGCATCACCACTGAAAAAGATTCTGCGGACTTAAGCAGTCAAGTGGTCAACATTGATTCTCTTTACTATGATCTCTTGTCTATGGATAGATACAGCAAAGTAATAGAGTTGGACTCTGAAAACGTTTCTGTGTATCTATCCCATGACCCAGTTTACGAGGAGTATCTATTCCTCAATCCATTTGTGGGTTATGGGGTGCTGCCTTATTTTTTGGAGGATTATTATCATAGTTTGGTCCGACAGTTTAGCGGCGGTAATCTTCAGGGGATACTCAGAGTAAGTGCGGATATAGGTCATTACATTTCCGATGCCCATGTTCCTCTACATACAACGGTCAATTATAACGGTCAGCTGACTAATCAATTAGGGATTCATGCTTTCTGGGAGAGTAGACTTCCCGAATTGTTTGCCGAAGATAGATATGACATGGTCGTAGGAAAGGCCGAATACATAGAAGATAAAAGAACTTATTTCTGGGATATCATTACCGATAGCCATCGACTCCTCGCAGAAGTTCTCGAAGACGAAGTCTATATCAAGAAGAACTTCCCCACAGATAGGCAGTTTTGTTTTGACGAAAGATTAGAGAGAACAGTACGTATCCAGTGCAAAGAGTATGCCGCGGCCTATCATAACTTACTCGATGGTATGGTAGAAAAGAGAATGCAAGATGCTATTTTAGCTATCGGCAACTTATGGTATTCTGCATGGATAGATGCAGGACAGCCTGACTTAGATAAGTTGGAGCAGTCCTTAGATAAGACTAAGATTTCTGCAGAGCAGGAAGCCTTAGATAAAGCAAGAAATCAGAATAAAATCTTTGGAAGAGAACATTAATAGCTAAGCAATGAATTTTAGTAAAGTAGGATTGGTACTCAGAGGAATGGTCATGGGAATTGCTGAAGTGATCCCAGGAGTATCGGGCGGGACTATTGCTTTTATTACTGGGATCTATCAGACCCTGCTAGAATCTATCAAAGCGATAGACCATAAACTCATTGGAGATCTTCTCAGATTCAGGTTTTCTGATGTATGGTCTAAGATGAATGGGGCTTTTCTGTTTTGGTTGTTTGCAGGCATGGGAGGGGGAATACTACTTGGTGTCTTTGGTGTAAGTTATCTGCTTGAGAATTTTCCAGAGGTCTTATGGGCTTTATTTTTCGGGTTAGTTCTAGCTTCGGTGCCGCTTATGCTGACTCAGGTGAAAAGTTGGAACCTGTTGCGGATAATAGTTTTTGTGCTTGGAGTAATAATAGCAGTTGGGATAACGAGCCTTAGTCCTACACAAGGGAATTCTAGTTACCTCTACCTATTTATGGCGGGAGCTATTGCTATTAGTGCTTTAGTGCTTCCGGGTATTTCGGGGAGTTTCATGCTAGTTATTATGGGTCTATATACGACAGTAGTGCCTACCTTAAAGTCCTTTCTCAGCTCACCTGAGCTTTCTGAATTTACTTTGCTTGCTGTTTTTGGCTTGGGTTGTTTGACTGGATTGATGACCTTTTCGAGACTTATTTCAGCGGCTTTTAACAAGTATAAAGAAGCGACGATAGCCATCTTGTCTGGATTCATGCTAGGTTCACTCAATAAAATATGGCCTTGGAGAAATCCAACGCTGCTGTTAGATAAGAAATCTGGTGATTTTATTGCTACCGATTCTGCCAGTATTTCTAATTATGACCTCACTTTAGATACTCTGAAAATCATCAAAGAGCAGAATGTTCTTCCAGCAGATTACTTCTACGAACCTAGAGCACTAGCAGTAATTGTCGCTTTTGTGCTCGGCCTTATCCTCATCTACCTACTGTACAGGACAGGTCTTATGAACAAGTCTGATACCTAGTCCTAAGCTGTCCTATGAATATGGCAATAAAAGGGCATAAACACTAACATATTATAATATGTAGTAATATATCTATGTATTGTTCCCACATTTACAAGGAGATTCATATATTTGTTAATTGTAATATGTAATTAACCAAAACGCATAACATGCAACTTACTTCGAGACACATAGTTTCTACTCTTTGTGTATTCTTTTCTCTAGTAACCCTCAGTGCTCAGAAGCAATTCATCAAGGCAGAACGACAGTTTGAGCTTAAGGCCTTTGATTTAGCTATTGAGAATGCTAAAAAAGCGATCGAAAAAGACCCTACTTGTATAGAGTGCCATCGTTTGATAGCAGAGTCATTCAGAATGATGAATAACAACGTAGATGCAGCAATATGGTACAGAAAAATGGAAAGGTTCCAGAATCTTCCAAGCGACTATGCCTTCAATTATGGACTCTTACTTAAAAGAATGGGCCAGTATGATAAGGCTAAGAAGTACTTTGAAGAATACAGAATCATTGATGATGAAGCAGGACAGTACTTTGCTGCAAGTTGTGATTTTGCCAAAGCAGCTCTTTCTGCTGAGAAGAATTTTGAATTGAACCTGTTTGGGGTTAGTTCTAAGAACACTGATTTCGGTCCTACTATATTCAAGGATAAAATTGTCTTTTCCTCTTTCAGATCAGATATAGATAGAGATGTGCAAGTTAAGTCTACGAGTCCTATCCAGAATGATAAGTGTCAGTTCTTTATTGCAGATAACAACTATAAAAAGAATAGAGATGACCTTGATTTCTTACTTAGGGATGATATAGAAACCTATAATATGGGTCCAATGCATTATGCAGCTAATGCGCCTATTTGTGCGGTAACCAAGCATAATTTTAGAGATGGAGAAAAGCAAATCTTCACTAATGATTTAGAATTGAGTCTATATTTAGCAGAGGTAAACTTCGATGGTTCATTCAAAGAAGCCATTCCATTTGAATATAACGAGGTAGGATCAGCTACAGGATTTGGTACATTGAACCCAAGTGGTAACATCCTTTATTTTTCGTCTAATAGAGCTGGTGGTGTAGGAGGTTTTGATATCTATGTCAGCTACTTCAAAAATGGAAAATGGACCTATCCAGAAAACTTAGGAGATAAAGTCAATACTGCTGGAAACGAAATAACACCATTCTTTGATGGTCATACTTTATACTATTCCTCAGATTATATGACTGGCCTGGGGGGCTTCGATGTATTCAAGACTTCTGTAACAAGTGGAAGATGGATTACACCTATCAATATGGGTAATGGCGTCAATTCTCCAGAGGATGATTATTACTTTACAAAGGATCCTAAGGCAGAAAGTTACTACTTGACTTCTAATAGGTTAGGAGGGAGAGGAAATCATGATATCTACCTTGTACACAAATTAGTACCGGAGCATGTGGAGCTCTACATGGCTGTGGATGAAACTATTCCTGAAGCTATAGATATAGAAGAGAGTATCGCAGCGACAACTCAAGAAGCTACGGCTAGAAAAGTAAATTTAGAAACTAGATTGGAGACACCAGTTGCCGCTTCTACCCAAGATAATGTGAATGAAACCACAGAAAATACAGAAAAAGAAGCAATAAACTTTAGTGATTTATTACCTCCTAAAGCTGTAGATCTCAATAGAATGAACTCTAAAGCGATCTCACTTAAAGGTGCTAAAAGAGTTGCTTTCGGTGAAGTGATCCGATCTAGTTCTAATGTTTACTTCATTCAGTTGGCGGCTTTATTTTCTACAGAAGCAAACATGGATAACTTCATGAGCTTATCAGAATATGGTAGCTTATACAAAGTGAAACAATCAAATGCAACTAAAGTGAAGTTGGGATATTTCTTTGATGAGTATCAAGCTAAAGAAGTGTTACGCCAGGTAAAAGCTAGTGGTCATAATGATGCTTTCATTACTTACGAAGTATTGAATGCTGCCAAGCTTGAACTTGTTACTGTATCTGACAATAATGTGAATAATGCAGCATATTCTGGTTATACAACAGCTACTACCGGTACTAATTATAAGATCAGATTAGCTTCATACGAGGACCCTATCTGGTTCGATACAAATAAGATAAATGATGTCGGAGTTATAGAGCAGTGGAGCAAAGGTGAATGGACAATTTTTGTTTTAAGCGGTTACAAGAATCTTCAAGAAGCGGAGCTCGCAAGAGTGGCAGCGATGAATAGAGGTTTTGCCGATGCTGAGATTGTCATAGACAGAAACGGTATCCTAGAAAAGATGTAAAAACAATTCAGTTTATTATAGAAGGTCCAGAATTTCTGGGCCTTTTTTTATGCATACAACTATCCGACTCTTTTAAATAATAATGCGGAAGCACCGCCACCTCCGTTGCATATCGCAGCCACTCCTAGTTTTCCATCTTTCTCTTTCAGCACATTCAGTAAGGTGACGACTATCCTTGCACCAGATGCTCCTAATGGATGCCCAAGGGAAACAGAACCACCCAATACATTGACCTTTTCTGCTGGTACTTTAAGCAATTTCTGATAAGCCAAGGTCACCACGCTGAATGCTTCATTGACTTCGAAGTAATCTATATCATCTAGGCTAAGTTCTGCCTCTGACATAAGTATTTCTGTCGCTTTTGTAGGAGCTGTAGTAAACCATTCTGGTTCATGAGCCGCATCGGTAAAGTGTAAGACTTCAGCTATCGGAGTGAGCTGATGTTTTTTCACGGCTTCTTCACTGGCGAGCACTAGTGCTGCAGCGCCATCGTTTATAGTGCTTGCATTGGCAGCGGTGACAGTACCCTCTTTAGAGAAGGCAGGTCTGAGGTTGGGGATTTTTTCAAATTTTACTTTTTTGAATTCCTCATCTTCATCCATTACTATCGGGTCACTCTTTCTCTGTGGTATTTCTACAGGGACAATCTCATTTTTGAATATGCCATTAGCAGTACTCTCTGCTGACTTTTTATAAGAAGCAATTGCAAAAGCATCTTGTTGTTCTCTCGTTATTTCATACTTGTCTGCAGTCTTATCCGCACATAAGCCCATGATGCATTCATTGTATACATCAGTTAGGCCATCTTTCTGTAGGCCATCTACCAGAGCACCATTACCATACTTATAGCCATATCTTGCATTGGGCAGATAAAATGGAATTTGAGACATATTCTCCATACCTCCTACGACGACGACATCTTTATGACCCAGCATTATACTCTGTGCCCCTAACATTATAGTCTTTGCCCCTGAAGAGCATACCTTATTCACTGTTGTACAAGGGACTGTATTAGGAATACCAGCAAAGATGGAAGCTTGTCGAGCTGGTGCCTGACCAAGATTAGCCGAGACGACATTACCCATGAATACTTCTTCTACAGCTTCAGTAGGGACCTTAGCTCTATCTAGGGCTCCTTTGATAGCATGTGCACCGAGCTTAGTGGCGCTGATGCCAGATAATTGTCCTCCAAAACTTCCAAGCGGTGTTCTCACAGCAGAAACGACAAATACTTTTTTCATAATTTTTTCTTAGAATGAGCAAGTTGGTAAAAACTTTGTTAAAATTCAGATTGATAAGAATTAATGTTGGATAACCTTCGTCATAAATGCATAATGAAAGCCACAAACATGAGTAAGTCTATAACTCTTCTCCTATTGATCTTGTTTAGTTCATGCCATCTATTGGCCCAGACCATAGCCATAGAAGGCTCTGCAGCAGATCTTGAGTATCAAAAAGAGTACAATAAGAATATTACCCTTACCAAAATTAATGGCGTCTATATTCCTGGCAGTCTAGAAGAGGCTTTCAAAAGAATAAACAAGTTATCTCCGGCAGAATCAAGAGCAAAGTTTCAGAATGCTCCTGAGAAAGAAGTTTGTAAGAAATTGCATTTTGGACTAGGTCGCTGGATGATAGAAAAGTGGAATTTCTATGGTGGATCTAGAATTTCTCATCTACTAAAAACTAAGGGTCTGCTTCATCCTGACGATATGGCACAGTTCCTTTTGAGAAGCTACCATAGGTTTCTCAATGAACTCCCTCTAGAAGAGGAAGCCTTGATAAATGAACTAGCAATAGAAAGAAAGAGACTAGCAAGAGAAGCTATCGGAATGTAATTTTCATTCTATGTGAATGAGATACTGACTTAAAGCTCTTTCTTTGATTCGCTTGGGCAGAAATTCATGTCTTCTAAGGCCGTCTTTAGTCACTTATAATTAAGGTGATATGATTATTTTATGAATTGGTCATAAATAATTTAAATATTTGTGGGCTTTTAATGACTTATAATAACAATGGGCAATTGAGCTGCATTGAATCCTAGCAATACTGAATGGCAACAAAATTACTTATCGTCGAGTCCCCTGCTAAGGCTAAGACTATCAACAAATATCTTGGCAAAGATTTTATAGTAAAATCTAGTGTAGGACATATTCGAGATCTAGATAAAGGGAAGAAAGGTATAGATATAGAGAACAACTTCAAGTTGTCCTATGTCGTATCAGAGGGCAAGCAAAAAGTTGTCAATGATCTAAAATCAACAGCTAAGAAGGTAGAAGAAGTGTGGCTCGCGACGGATGAGGATCGTGAGGGAGAAGCTATTTCTTGGCACCTATGTAAGGTTCTTGGTCTGGATGAAAAGACGACTAAGAGAATCGTATTTAGAGAGATTACGAAGTCGGCTATTCAGAATGCCATCAAAGAACCTAGGAATGTAGACCTTGATATCGTCAATGCGCAGCAGGCGAGGAGAGTGCTAGACCGTCTCGTTGGTTTTGAATTATCAGAGACCCTATGGAGGAAGATAAAACCAAAACTTTCAGGGGGAAGAGTCCAGTCGGTCACCCTAAAATTAGTTGTAGAAAGAGAAAGAGAAATAGAGGCCCATACCTCTACTCCATTTTATAAGGTGGTTGCCATCTTCATTGTAAAAGATAAGAATGGCAAAAGTGTAGAGTTAAAAGCAGAACTTAAAAGTAGATTAGGGACCTATGAAGAAGCTGAGAAGTTTCTCTCAGACCTCAAAGGTTCTGATTACAAGATTGCTGACATCAAAGTAAAACCAGCTAAGAGGAAACCCCCTGCGCCATTTACAACTTCTACACTTCAGCAGGAGGCAAGTAGAAAGTTATACTTCAGTGTAAGCCGTACGATGCAAGTCGCACAGAGACTGTATGAAGGCGGTAACATTACCTACATGAGGACTGATTCTACGATGCTAAGCGAGCAAGCACTTCAAGGCATCGCCAATGAGATCGTAGATAAGTTCGGGGATAAATATTCCGAGACAAGAAGATTCAAGTCTAAGAACGATAGTGCGCAGGAAGCTCACGAAGCTATAAGGCCTACTTATTTTGAAAAGCACAGCCTAGCAGAAAGTAAGGAAGTGGATGGCGATATGGTCAAGCTTTATGCATTGATCTGGAAGAGAACGATGGCTAGTCAGATGGCACAAGCCGAGCTAGAGAAGACGACAGTAGAAATTGCAACTCAGACCGATGCCGTCTTCCAAGCCAATGGAGAGGTGCTAAAATTTGATGGATTCTTAAAGGTATACATGGAGGCTAAAGAAGAAGATGATACTTCTGAGGCTGCTGGAATATTACCTCCGCTAAGCTTAGGCCAGACTTTGGAATTGGATAATATCCAAGCCATAGAGAGATTTACCAGACCTCCTTCTAGATATACAGAAGCAACGTTAGTAAAGAAACTAGAGGAACTAGGAATCGGAAGACCATCTACCTATGCACCTACGATCTCCAAGATAATGGAGAAATCCAGAGGTTATGTCTCTAAGGAAAAGAAGGATGGCGTAGAAAGAAAGTACAATATCTTGACCCTAAAGTCGGATGAGGTTACTAATGTCGTGCACTCAGAAATTACTGGAGCAATCAGCAATAGACTATATCCGACGGATATGGGAAAGATGGTTAGTGATTTCTTATCTGAGCATTTTCAGGATGTAATGACTTACAGTTTCACTAAGCAGATAGAAGATAAACTCGATGAAATAGCGAGAGGTAAGGAGGATTGGTTAGCGATGATTACTGATTTCTACGGTCCTTTCCATGATTTAGTACAAGAAACAATCAAGTCCGCTCCGAGAGTAAAAGGAAGAAGAGACTTGGGTATAGATCCTAAGAGTGGTCATACTGTCCTAGCGCAGATGAGCAGGTTTGGTCCAGTAGTACAAATAGGTACTGTGGAAGAAGTCGGTGAAGAAGGGAAGCCTAGATTTGCTAGTCTGAAAGTAGGGCAGTCACTAGAGACGATCTCTTATGAAGAAGCGATGGAACTCTTTAAGTTACCAATCAATCTAGGTGATTATGAGGGTAATGATGTCGTTGTAAAATCAGGAAGATTTGGCGCCTATATAAATCACAACGAAAAGAATATAACCATTCCTAAAGGTGAAGATCCTTTGAGCCTCACCTTCGATAGAGCTGTACAGCTAGTAGAAGATCGTAAGATCCTAGATGCACCTATAGCCACATATAAAGGAGAGGAAGTCACGAAAGGTAAGGGACGTTTTGGACCCTATTTGAAGTACAAAGACTTCTTTATAAATATCCCTAGAAGATATGATCCTGCTAATCTTTCTCAAGCAGATATATTCGAACTCATCGAAGCTAAGATCGAGAAAGAGGCTAATAGATATATTATGCAGTGGCCAGATGACAATATCGCTCTAGAAAATGGTAGGTGGGGCCCATTCATCAGATTCAAGAAAAAATCGGTCAAGATCGGTAAGAAAGAAGATGGAGAAAGGTATACCGCAGAGGAAGCTAAAGAGATCTTTACCTTAGAGAAGATAAAGGAAATCTTAGTGGAGGAGGGTTATAAACTTCCTAAGAAGAAAGCGGCAAAGAAAAAGCCTGCAGCAAAGAAAAAGCCCACCGCTAAGAAGTAGGGCTCAGAAATTCAATTATAGCCTGAGCTACCTGTGATGAACTAGAACCATCACCAAGTTCCTCTTTTATCTTTTTATAAGAGGCTATCATTAAGCGACGTTCTGCTATTGGACTCATTTTTTTAAGATACTCACTAAGAGCCAGTTTGTTGAAGGCATGCTGGAGCAGTTCTGGTACTACCTCCTTACTAGCGATCAAGTTTACAAGAGATATGTAATCGGTTTTCACCAATCTCTTGCCTATCATGAATGAAAGCTGACTGGTTTTATAGATGACTATCTGAGGCACCAAGTGCAGAGCCAGTTCTAAGGTTGCTGTCCCACTACTAGTAATGGCAAAATCAATTTTCTGCATCACCCCATAGTTATTATCATATTCGATATCTACATGGCTAGCATACTGATCGATCTGATCTAGGTAATATTCCCTTTTGATATGACTCATCCCCGCTATGATAAACTTGTATTCAGGATGCTCCACAGCAAAGTCTAGCATTACTGACAGGTGGTTTTGTATCTCTTGTTTTCTGCTTCCTGGAAACAGTCCTATTGTTTTTACAGTCTCAGGAATCGGTCTATCATGACTTCCAATTACTTCTAATAGTGGATGACCCACATAAGTACAGGCAGTATCTAGATTTCTATAGAAATCTCTCTCAAAAGGAAGGATGACAAAAAATAGATCAATCTTATCTCTAAGGATCTTATGCCTATTTTCTTTCCAAGCCCATAGCTGAGGAGAGATATAGTAGGCCGTTTTGTATCCTCTATCCTTGGCCCATTTGGCCATCCTCAGATTAAAACCAGGGTAATCTATAAATATGATAAGATCTGGTGAAAATTGATCAATACTAAATTTAGCGAAAGCAAAAAAGTTCTTGATGGCTCTGGCATTCTTGGCGACTTCCCAGAACCCCATGAAGGAGGTTTCATTGATAGACTTTAACTGTCCAGAACTTTCTTTTTTCATTTCGGGACCACCCCAAAATCTAAAGGAGGCCTCAGGGTCTCGAGCTTTCAGTTCTTTGATGAGCATGCTTCCATATAGATCACCGGAAGCTTCTCCTGCTATGAGGTAATATTTCAAGGTTACTTAGAAACTGATACCGAGATAAAAATATACAAACCAGAACGCGGTATAAATTAAAGTGGCAAATACGACACCACGCAGTATATTGATATATCTCTTATTATTTGCCAGTTGGGCGGGTAGGAGATTACAGCAGATAGCAAGCAGGGCTAAAGTTTTGGCTCTTCTCCCAGAGGTACTCAAGGTGACCTCGTCCATAAGCCCAGCAGAAGTTAAGGTGTCAAAAATTATTTCTATGCCCCAGTATCCAATCACAGGAACAGTAGCGCCTATCATTAGGCCAATCAAAAAAGTATCATTACTCTTTGGTCTCATGATCAAATCTTTTCTAAGTAATTCAGTCCTTTTATCATCGGATAGTGGGTAAGGTCATTTTGGCAAGGGACGACTGAAACGTAACCATCCCTCAGTGCTGAGAGATCAGAATTTTGATCTTCTGAATCTGATTTGAATTCCCCATCTAACCAATAGTAAGTTTGTTTTCTAGGGTCTGTGTTTTCTAAAAATTTTTCTCTCCATCGGCCTTTTCCTTGCTTACAGACCTTGATGCCTTTTATTTCAGCCAAAGGTAAGTCAGGGATGTTGACATTAAGCAAGATGTTTTTTTCTTTATCCTCCGCGAGTATCGCTTTCATGATCTGCAGTGCATAATGCTTGCTTGGTGCCATGTCTGCTTTGTAAGAAAAGCTATCCAGAGAAAATCCTATAGAATTTATACCTTCTATGTTCGCCTCACGAGCGGCGGACATTGTTCCAGAGTAGATTATATTCAAAGAAGCATTAGAACCATGATTAACTCCAGAGATACAAAGATCAATTGTCTGATCTGCTAGCAGTACATTCTTAGCCAATTTCACACAATCCGCCGGAGTACCAGAACATTCATAAGCAGTCACCTCCTCAAAGATGTCTACCTCTTTCAGTCTGATGGGTTTCGTAATAGTAATAGCATGGCCCTGACCAGATTGTGGTGAATCTGGAGCCACTACGAAAGGAGTACCAAGCTCTCTGGCTGCTTCTACAAGGTTTCTAATCCCTGGAGAGGTAATGCCGTCATCATTAGTAATAAGTATCAGTGGTTTGCTCATAGAAAGATTCTAGGTGTAGAACGCGAAGATACACAATCAAAGTGTACCGAATTGTGCAGATAAAGTTTCTAAAACTTCAACCATTTGTTGTTCTTTGCGTTCTATAATCTTTACTAAATCATATTCGCGATTGTATGGCTAAGACTGGAGTATTACTAATCAATTTGGGCACACCAGATGATCCTTCTTTAGGGTCTGTCAGAAGATACTTGCGTCAGTTCTTATTGGATAAAAGGGTCATTGACATCAACGCCGCGCTTCGTAATGTATTGGTAAGGGGTATAATTGCACCATTCAGAGCAAGATCTTCTAGTAAGCTCTACAAGGAATTGTGGACTGAAGATGGCTCTCCATTGAAGCATTTTGGCTACAAGGTAAAAGATATGCTCCAGCATAGACTTGGACAAGATTATCATGTAGAGCTAGGGATGCGTTATCAAAACCCCTCTATTGAGTCAGCTGCTGAAAACTTGAGAGCAAAGAATGTAGACAAGATTGTAATCTTTCCTATGTTTCCGCACTATGCGTCTGCAAGTACTGGCTCAGCGATAGAGGAAGCGATGAGAGTGATTTCTAATTGGCTGACTATTCCAGAGATAGCAAGTATCAGTTCTTATCATGATAACCCGAAGTTGATTCAGGTCTTTGCAGATAACGCTAGAAAGTATGACCTCTCTCACTATGAGCATTTTCTATTCTCATTTCATGGTATCCCTCAGCGACAATTGAGAAAATCTGATACCAATAATTATTGTCTTAAGAGCAAGGATTGTTGTATGAGCCTCTGTGATTCCAACAAAATGTGCTATTCAGCGCAGTGCTATGATACAGCCTATAAGATTGCTGATAACATGGGGCTAAGTAGGGATCAATACTCCATAGGGTTCCAATCCAGATTAGGGAAGGACCCATGGACGGAACCATTTACACCAGATGTACTAAAAGATCTTAATGCTAAAGGGATAAAAAATCTCTTGGTCTTTTCACCTTCATTTGTATCCGACTGTCTCGAGACAACTATTGAGATAGGGGATGAATACCACGAAGAATGGGAAGAAATGGGTGGTGAAAAATTGCACCTTGTAGAAAGCCTAAATGAGAATCCTTTATGGGTAGAGGCGATAGAGGATATAATTAAGCCCTACCTATAGTTTTGCTATAACATCTAGAGGTGATTTGACCATTTGGTCCATCTCTACTAGTATCTTGGCAGAAAGGGGAAGGAAAATATCCACTCTAGATCCAAATTTAATGAATCCCATTTCTTGACTTTGGACGACCTCTTGTCCTTCCTTCAGATTATTTACTATTCTTCTTGCCAAGGCGCCAGCAATCTGTCTGATAAGAACTCTTCCGTTTCTAGCCTTGTAAGAAGTCGTGAATCTTTCATTCTCAGTCGAAGACTTTGGATGCCAAGCTACAAGATATTTTCCACTATGATATTTTAGATATTCTACTGTTCCAGATACTGGATTACGGTTTATGTGTACATTAAGTGGTGACATAAATACAGAAACTTGCCAGCACTCTGTCTTAAGAAATTCTGGCTCGAATGTTTTCTCTATAACTACGACCTTTCCGTCTGCTGGTGTATAGACTAGATTTTCATTAACTGGATTTGCTTTTCGGTTTGGGCTTCTGAAAAACTGTAACACTACTATCAGCAAGAATAAGCAGACTGCTCCCAAGATCCAAAGAAATATATTGGGAAGAAAATTATTGCTTGATACGAGAACCAAAGCCGAAAAAATTAAGACAGCGAGTAGGGTAGGATATCCTTCTTTATGAAATTTCATATGCTAGTTATAAGATAAACAAAGGTACATACTGGGGGCAAACAAAAAATGAATCCATCAAATCTATCTAAGAAGCCACCATGTCCAGGTAGAATATTTCCAGAGTCCTTGATCTTGAGTTGTCTTTTCATCTTAGACTCAATTAGATCTCCTATAGATCCAAATAACCAAACAAGTAAGGCAATAATGACCCACTGCTGTAGCGAGAAATGCCCCAGAAAGTTATAGGCTAAGTAGGAACAAAGTATGGTAATCATCCCTGCACCAAAGAAGCCTTCTCTTGTTTTGCCAGGAGATACTGAAGGCATCAATTTATGTTTGCCTATGCTCTTCCCGACAAAGTAAGCCGCAATATCACTTACCCAAATTAATAGCAAACAACCAATGAGCAATGCTTTGAAATACGGTTTGTCATGCATTACAAGAAGGCTGACAAGAGGTATCGTCGCATATACTAAGGAGTATAGCCAAGCATTGGAATGTGTTCGGGATATAAAGTTCTTGAACAGGTCTAAAGAAAGTAGAGTAGTAGGCACTAGGGCTAGAAAGATTAAGCTCTGCGGAAGAAGATCAAAGATTGCTGCAGACGATATTCCTATTGTTAGACTAAGTGAAATAACGAAATAGAGTGCTTTATTAGATACTGACTTATAATGTAAGGTCAGAAATTCCCAGGCTGTCAGTAAAATAAGTAGACTCAAGAAGAGCACTCTTGTTGCATCGCTGTAGAAAACTAGAAACAATATGGGTAGACCTATTATAAAGGCTGTTTTGATTCTCTGCGTAAGACCTTCAGTCAAAATAGATAATAGGTAATTGAGAAATTATATAGATAAATTTACGCCGTAAACTTACGATAACTATAAGCCAAACAATAATGAATAGAACTAGACTCAGTGTCAATATTAATAAGGTCGCATTAATAAGAAATTCTAGAGGTGAGAATAGACCGAATCTAATCCAGTTTGCTCAAGATTGTGAGGAATATGGTGCGGAAGGGATTACAGTTCACCCTCGACCAGATGAGCGACATATCACTTACAATGACCTTCAGCCCCTCAAGGATGTCGTCAAAACAGAATTCAATATAGAAGGATATCCTAGTGAGCGATTTATCAAGGCGGTCTGTAAGGTGCAGCCCCATCAGGTGACTTTAGTGCCAGATCCTCCAGGCGTATTGACCTCAAATGAAGGCTGGGATACTATCAAACACAAGGATTTACTGCTCGAGGTAATTTCAAAGTTTCATGACCATGGGATACGAGTTTCAATATTTCTTAACGCAGATGAAAAACTTATAGATTCTGCGGCTGCCACAAATACGGATAGAATTGAGTTCTACACGGGCAGTTATGCCAAAAATTACTATACCGATAGAGAAGCTGCTGTAAGTCAGCATATTGTTGCGGCTAAGGCGGCAACTAAGGCGGGCCTCGGCATCAATGCTGGACATGATTTAGATCTTGATAATCTTAATTATTATGTGACACAAGTCCCTGAGTTACTTGAAGTTTCGATTGGACATGCCTTGATTTCAGATAGCTTGTATTTTGGGATTAAGAACACTATCTCCATGTATAACCACCAATTGCGCTAAATACAAATTATCAATTTCTATTATATAGGTAATTGGAATATAATATGTTATATATGACTAATATATTTCATATGTTAAAAGTGCTCAGCAATCGACCCAACCTTTCCCTCTTATTATCGGTCTTGAAGTGTAGGAGATGTTAACTACACGTTAAAAATCTTCCTAATTTTTATAAGAGCTTAACTATAATTCTCTACTTTAGAGGATTAGTGATGCTCTTTTTGAGCTAAAAGGGACGAAATCAATGCAAGAAACTCTTTGCATTTATTACTACTTACATTGAAGAGTCCTCTTCAGTTCATTAGAGTTTAATATTTATTTTTTCAAATCAAATCAGACAAGTATGAAAAAAGTATTAGGTCTACTGTTTTTTGCTGTAGCTTTTACAGTTTCGCTTTCTGCACAGAGAACTATCTCTGGTCAGATTGCCGATGACACAGGATTACCTATGATTGGAGCAAACGTCTTGGTTAATGGTTCCGATGTAGGAACGATTACCGATATAGACGGTAACTTCACTCTTGACGTGCCAAATGGCGCAACTGAGTTAGTAGTCAGTTACACTGGTTACACAACTCAAACTGTTGATATTGCTAACCAAAGCAACGTTACCATTACCTTATCAGAAGGTCAGGTACTAGATGAAATCGTTGTAACAGGTCTGGGTATCAAAAAAGAAAAGAAAGCTCTTGGATATGGTGTAAGTACCATAGACGTAGCTGAACTCGAAGATCGTTCGGAGTCGGACGTCGCAAGACTATTACGGGGTAAGACTACCGGTGTAGACATTACATCTACTTCAGGTCTTGCAGGTTCCGGTACTAACATCATTATTAGAGGATATTCTTCTATTACTGGTAGTAACCAACCTCTATTCGTTGTAGACGGTGTGCCTTTCAATACTGATACTAACACTGAAGAAGGATTCGTAAGAGGTGGTGCAGCTGCTTCTAGTAGATTCTTGGATCTTGATCCAAATAACATCAAAGAAATAAACATACTAAAAGGTCTATCAGCAACCGTACTTTATGGTGAAGCTGGACGTAATGGTGTTGTACTTATTACAACTAAGACTGGAGATGTAGATGTCAACAAAGACCAAGGAATGGAAGTGTCTTTCAATCAGAAGATTACTTGGAATCAAGTAGCTAACCTACCTGAGTATCAGAATACTTATGGAAATGGTTTCTCTGGAAACTTTGGATGGTTCTTCTCTAACTGGGGTCCTTCATTTGATACAAGAGGATCTAATGGTATAGATGAAAATGGTAATGTACCACATCCATACTCTACTAATGGGAACGCCGCGGATTATCCAGGTACTGAATTTGGAGATTATGCCTATACACCGTATACAAGTGTAGAGGATTTCTTCCAGACTGGTGTAGGTACTAACACTTCACTAAGTGTAAGTAAAAGTGTAGGAGACAATACAAGAGTAAGCGCATCTTACAGTATACTTAATGATAACGGTTTTACACCTAAGTTAGCTGATGGCTCTAGTTCTAATAACTATAAGAGAAATAATTTCTCTTTAGGTATGGGTACACAACTAGACAATGGTATCAGAATCAATGGTGCATTCAACTTCGTATTCGCTGATAGATTGACACCACCAATTGGTACTTCAGATGGTTCTGGACCTACCTTTGATAGTGATCCTTCTTTATTTGCAGATGTATTATATACACCAAGGAGTATAGATTTATTTGGTCTTCCTTACCAGTCAGAGATAGATAATACTCAGACTTACTACAGACAAGGATCATCTCAAATCACGCATCCCCTGTGGACGTTGAACAATGCAAAAGATACAGAGGATCTTGACAGATACTTTGGTAATGTAAATGTTGGCTACGACCTTACTGATAATATTTCAATGAACTATAGAATCAGTATAGACAAGTACTCTCAGCAAAACAACAGACTATTGAATAAAGGTGGTGGACAGTTTTTTGACGGTTCATTGACAACCAATACCTACCTAAGTTCAATCGTTGATAATTTATTGACATTAAACTATGACTACCAACTGAATGATGACTTGAACTTATCAGGTTTATTTGGAGCTAATGGTCGTAGAGAAGATTTTACGAGAGAACAAACTTCATCAGAAAACCAGTTCGTATATGGATTGGCTACTCATGATAACTTCCAGAGTACAGTTGCAGAATCTAGAATTAGAGAGGAGAACAACCTTGGGTTATTCGGAACAGCCACTATTGGGTATAAGAACTTCTTATATTTAGGTCTACAAGCTAGAAATGATTGGACTTCAACATTAGAAGATGCTAACAGATCAGTATTCTATCCAAGTGCCAACGTTTCATTCATACCTACAGAGGCTATATCTGGTCTAGTAAACAACAAGAATATTAATTACTTGAAGTTAAGAGCTAGTATTGGACAGTCTGCAGGATACCCTGCACCTTATGGTACAAGAAGTGCCTTATTCTCTCAGACGAGACTATGGCAAGATAGAACAGGCGCAATAGCAAACGAAAACTCTATAGCTTCAAGATTAGGTAACCCTGATCTGCGAGCAGAAAAGCATAGAGAAATTGAGTTTGGTGTAGAAGGTCGTTTCTGGGAAAACAAACTAGGATTAGACTTGTCACTTTATAACAAGTTATCATCTGACCTAATTGTAGATTTAAGATTGGATCCAGCTTCTGGTCATGAAGTAACTAGAACAAACGCCGCTGAGATCGAGAACAAAGGTATCGAGCTAGGAGCATGGATAGAGCCTATCCAAAAGGACCTTAGATGGAGACTTGGCGTCAATTTTACCGCAAACAGAAATATTGTAAATACAATTGCTGATGGCGTAGATGAGTTTGTAATTGCAGGATTCACGAATCTTGGAAACTTTGTTATCCCTGGTGAGGCCTATGGTGTTATCCAAGGTACACAGTTCGAAAGAGTAAATGGTGAACTTAAAACAACACCTCAAGGTTTCTACGAAGCAACAGACGATATTGATATTATCGGAGATCCTAATCCTGATTATACGATTTCTTACTTAAATACATTAAGTTATAAAGGACTTAGCCTATTTGTAAATGTAGGGTATACTAAAGGGGGAGATATCTATTCAGGTACAGCTTCTACTTTATTAGCGAGAGGTAATACAATCGATACAGAGTTTGATAGATTCCTTCCATTTGTACTTAACGGTGTAGATGAGGAAGGTAATAAGAATGATGTGCAGATCTATGCAGGTGATGCATTCTTCGAAGGATTCTTCGGACCGGATGAGGGAGCAATATTTGATGGTACTACTCTTAGACTTAGAGAGGTTTCATTGAGCTACGGAATACCAAAATCTATTGCTGACAAGACGCCATTTGGTAGCCTAAGCCTAAGTGTAATTGGTGAGAACTTATGGTTCAATGCATTCAACTTCCCTGAAGGTGTAAATTTTGACCCTGAGGTATTAAGTGTAGGTGTAGGTAATGGTAGAGGAATGGATTTCATAACAGGACCGACTTCTAAGAGGTATGGGGTTAGCTTATCAGCTACGTTCTAGTCCTATTTAATAGCAAAATAGATAAATATGAAAATTTTAAAATATATATCAATTATAGCTTTGGGAGGAATGCTTCTTTGGTCATGTTCAGATACGTTTGACATAGACCTTAGAGATGATCCTAACTTCCCAGCAGCTGATGCATCTAACATAGATGCACTATGGAATAGTGTAATGGTAAACTTTGCCCAGTTTATTAATGGTGGAGATCCAACACATACTAACCTTATGGATTTTACGATGACTCTTTCTAGACAAAGAGCATTTACAGCGGGTAGTAACTATCAATCTTCATATACACCTACCAGTTTCGATAGAATATGGAGAGAAGCATACGAAGATTTTATGCCAGATGCTGATGCTTTAATTACTCAAGCAGATGCTATTGGACTAGGATTACATTCTGGACCAGCAAAAATCTTAAAGGCTTATGTTATGATGTCATTAGTAGATGTCTTTGGTGATGTTCCTGTAAGTGAAGCAGGTAATGCAGGTCAAGGTTCAGAGTTCTTTGCTCCGGGTAGAGACTCTGGTCAGGATGTGTATGCTGCAGCTATAGCTTTACTAGATGAAGGTATCGAGACATTGACTAATAATACAGGTGCTGCTCCACAGTATGATTATTTCTATGGAAGTAATGCAGGTAATTGGATCAAAGCAGCTAACACTATCAAGCTAAAGGCCTATGTAACTACTAGACTAGTTGATTCAGCTGCTGGTAGTAAGGCTATGGCGATAATTGAAGGTGGAGATTTTATCACCACTGCAGGCGAGTCTTTTATTTTCAATTTTGGTAACAGTAGACAAAATCCTGATTCAAGACATCCTTTCTACGCAGAGCATTATGAAAATAATGACGGTGACTACATGTCTAACTATTTCATGTGGATGCTTAATGAAGAAAAAGGAGTTCAAGATCCAAGAATCAGATCTTATTTCTATAGACAAGTAGGTGAAGTTCCTCTAGACAATTTAAATATTTTTGATTGTATACATTCAGAAGCTCCAGATCCGACTCAGTCTCCGGCACACTATACAGCTATCCAATCGGATATGCCATATTGTGTAGCCTCAGTATCTGATGGATACTATGGAAGAGACCATGGTAATGGAAGTGGTATTCCACCAGATGGTGCTGTAAGAGCACAGTACGGTGTATATCCAGCAGGTGGAAAATATGACAACAGTACTTTTATGTCAACTCAGAATTCTGGAGTAGATGGAGGTCTAGGCGTAGGTATACTACCATTGATTCCTCATTTCTTTGTAGATTTTTACAGAGCAGAACTAGCATTAGAAGCTGGTACAGGCGAAGATGCAAGAGAGCTTACCATGAATGGAGTTCAGAATTCTATTGATTATGTATTGGCATTCGCTCAGTCTGTAGATGCAGGGTCTATGACAGAGGTAATAGGACTTGACCCTACAGTTGATCCTGCTAGGGAAATATTGGGATCTGAGACTTTACC
>CAKZVK010000020.1 GCA_937921825.1 uncultured Saprospiraceae bacterium | reverse complement strand
AGTTTAATCGTTGCGCCATTCAGTGGTGCATCTTCATTATCTACGACTATAGCCAATAGATCTATAACCACTTCTTTTACCGTGAAGGCAAATATATCATCACAGCAAGTTTTACTTTTCAGTCTCTTCTTACCTTCTGTAGGTCTGTTAGAGACGATATATCCAGACTTGCCATCAGCGTTCATGCTGAAGTAGAGATCATCATAAGAAGTATTGAATTGAAAACCTAAGTTTTCAGAATTGCTCCATGCGCTTCCATCCCAAACTGTGTAATAGATGTCAAAACCACCCAAGGTAGGCTTTCCATCAGTGCTATAATATAAAGTTCCATCATGATAGTAAGGAGACCATTCTTCTTTAGCAGAGTTGATCCCTTTACCAAGATTTACTGGAGTAGAGAACTTGCCATCTCCTAGTACATTAGCATAATAGATATCCATGCCTCCTTCACCACCTGGCATATCAGAAGAGAAGAAAATTACATCTTTTCCATAGAGCTGTCCGAGAGCAGGATGCTTACAATTCCAATCACCATTCAGACCTTCTACTTGGTCCGCGGCACTCCAGCCAGTATCTTTTTTGATACTCACCATGATCTTAGAAGAAGTGATTTCTGTACCAGTTGTCTGCACTCTTGTGAAGTACATAATCCTGCCATCTCTAGAGAAAGCCACATTAGAATTATGGAAGCCTTCACGGTTGATGTTTTTATCTACAGCATCTGATTTTTTGAATTCTCCTTTATCATCTTTTTCTGCCATGTAGATCTTAGCATGGAAGTCGTCATCTTCACTGTCTACTTCTATCATGTTAGATCTATTGAATGATCCATAATAGAGGTTGCCATCAGCAGCATTTTCTCTAGGAGAAAATTCTCCAGAACCGGAGTTTACTTTCTTGCCTAGGGCTTTCATAGAAGTCTCTAGATTCTTTTCTACTTCTGGAATCAGCATGATGCCATCTATTTCTAACTGTGCCGCTTGTTTCATTGCGGGATCATCTGTGATCTCTTGGAATCTTTTGAATGTTTCTAGAGCACTGTCATACTTTGCTAGGGCTTTAAGTGTCTTAGCATAAGTGTAGATGGAACTATTGAACTTCCCCTCGTCATCATTATCTAAGAGTCTCTTGAAAGTCTTTGCGGCTTTTTCGTAGTCTCTAATCTGGTAACTCAACTCCGCAATTTTAAATTGGAACATTGCTTTGTTATTGTTATTCTCTCGAGATCTTGACTTTCTGACGTCAGCATAGGCTTGCTCAAACCAATCCAAGGCACCAGCATAATTAGCAGCAGATTCTGCTTCTTCTGCAGCTTCTACTTTTTGCTGGAAGGAGTTCGTTCTTATTGGTTGACTCCATAGCAAAGAAGTGGAAACCAAACAGATGAGTATTATATATAGTCGTTGCATGATCTTGATTTCTTGATAGTTATTACAGTCTAGGACAAATGAATACTGGCTTGACAGTTGCTTTTTTATGCCAGTTAAATATTTTGGTGATACCCAGTTCTAGGGCACCAAAAGTATTAGAAGATGCGCTCAGGCCGCCTACATTAGTATCGTAACTCAATCCTACTCTTAGATCTTTCATGTCTAAAGCAAAATAGAGTGGCAAGTCTAAATCATTGACAAAACGTGCACCGATACCTGCTATAAGTGTTATTTCTTTTTCCTTGCTGAACAGGTAATGGAAAAGAGCTTGTGCGACAACATTCGTTGATACCCCTTGTCTTTGGATAAGTAGATTAGGATTGAAAGTCAACTTATCATTAATGTCCGTATGTATGTATACAAAACCATTGATTCTTCTAAGGAGGTCTTCTTGGAAGACGGTAGCTCCAGTGGTGCCACCTCCAGTACCAGAGGTATCTTGCGTGATACTTAATCTTGGTTGTAATATGTGATCACTCGCTATACCAATTCTGATATCTGCAGTTTTTCCTAGGGGAGCATCTAGCATGAAGCCCACCATGTAATCATTGGTGCTTTTAGTAGCCGCATCCTGCATTCCGAAGTTCCTGTCAAGGAAAGACAACAGGTCTGTTGATTGACCACCAGAAAGAGTTTGTGGATCAGTGTATACTGAAGCATCTGCATTTCTAAAACCCGTAGAATAGTTTCCATACTTAAATCCAACAGTGAATACTTTATCTGCTTTCTTTCCAAAGCTGAGGTGGTAAGCAAGAGATAAGGCAGAAACTTGTCTTCTAAAGTCTCCAACACCGACCGTCGCTGATCTAGCAAATTGCATACCTGCAGAGACCCAGTCGTTAGGAGTCAGTCCGAAATCTATATTTCCATCTACAGCAAGGTTAAGATCTTGCCATTCATTACCGGCTCCAGCTACTGCTCTTCCTTGATCTCTTCCGATGACATTTGCTCGGATGTTGCCGTAGAAGGCCCCTGTAAGTGTTGGGCTTACAGTCATAGGAGCAAACTGAAAGAAGCTATTGTGGAAATCTTGGGCATACATATGCCCAGAAAAACTAAGCACAAGGACTAATATCAGATGTTTGATTTTCATATGCTATCTGGTTATAAACGTAGACTGTAAGACTTTGATTATCAGAAGAATGCTTTATTTCTTCTAGATATAACAAAGGCGTCCTGCAGGCTAGAACTTGTAAAAGGCCTAAGAGGCTATTAAGCCTAAATTTAGTTGAATAATTGTGTTTAACGAAATTATCCGTCCTCAGCCTTGTAACAATTGTTTCACATGACTTTTTGATAGGGTATTACCCGCTAAAAAATGTAATATTGCGGCATGAGGCATTATATATTAACCTTATTGGTCTTCTTCACTTTCGGAAGCTTAAAAAGCCAATATTCAACCACATATTCTCCAGAAAACGACAGTATAACAGACCTTTCTGTTCAGGAATTTGATTTCTCCAAGCGCAAAAAGGTCTTTTGGACTGCGGGGATTTCTTCCTATGTTGCTATGGGAACAGGACTCTATTTTGCTTGGTATGACAACTATCCTCAGAGTGGGTTTCATACCTTCAATGATTGGAATGAATGGAGAAATATGGATAAAGCCGGGCATGCTTATAGCGCCTATTTCCAATCTAGCCTCATTCATGACCTAAGTCAGTGGGCTGGATATAGTGATGAAAAGGCGATGATGATCTCTAGTTTATCGAGTATCGCTGGCCAGCTTACCATAGAAGTGATGGATGGATTTTCTAGAGATTGGGGTTTTTCTGTGAGCGATATGGCTTCTAATCTGGTGGGTACAGGTTTATTTTACATCCAAGAAAAGAAGTGGAAAGAACAGAGGATAAAAATGAAGATGTCTTACTGGCCTGAGAGCTATAGTGAGGAGAGCTTCAGTTCTGAAAGCGGACTTTTTTCTACCACTCAAAAAGAGAGATCAAAGGCCTTGTTTGGCAGTTCTGGAATAGAAAGATTCCTCAAAGATTATAATGGCCAGACTATATGGCTATCCGCCAACCTTAGAGCCTTTATGCCTGACTCTAGAATACCAAAGTTTCTAAATCTTGCTCTAGGTTACAGTGCTAGAAATTTATATGGTGGATTTGCTAATAGTTGGGATCTTAGTGGAGATACTTTCGTAGTGGACGAAAGTCAATTTCCCAGAAGTAGTCAGTGGATCTTAGGTTTAGATATCAATCTAGAGTCCATTTACCACTCTACAGAATTTGGCAAGGCACTCTTCAAGGTTCTAGACATATTTAAGTTTCCAGCGCCAGCAGTTTCTTATGATACGCAAGATGGCTTCCAGTTTCACTTGTTGTTCTTGAACTAGGGGGAGAACTTTAATTATAATGCCTTGAGCTAGAAGTCTTGTAGCTCCTTTGTCTTTTAGTCCCTTGCATTTCTGTCTAAGGCAGCTGAATGCTTTATCAGTTCTTAGCTACTTACAGATTTAATTTTCTATATTTATTACGTGTAGAGTTGAAAGGAAACATTTCCTTAGTTTCCAATCTATAGCAACTCTCTGAAAAGCTTTAATATTTTATTGGTTTTGGTATTAAACTAGTGTGAGCAGATTTCACATGAAGTATAAAGTCCTTTTAACATAGCCTATGAAATACTTATTGAGTCTAGTTTTATTCTATTATTGCTTGAGTACTTATGCTCAAGATTTCCATGAGCTAAATTTTCCAGATGAGGAATTTTGTTGGCAAGATTACTTTTTCATGGATAGCCTTAATGTCTACAAGCAGGACTTTATCATTGCTCAGAAGCCTGCAATTGTAGATGATAAATATTTATTGTCTGTTCTTAATTCTGATGCCATAGACAAAAATGGTTACTTGGTGAATTACAAAAACCTGCTTACCGGGGAGACCATATGGGAAAGGGTCGTATACACGGAGGAAAGATATGCAAAAGAATTTGTGAATAATTTTTTGATCAAGGATGATGTGCTAGAATTATACCTTATAGAAGAAGGCGAAAATATAGATAACGCTTTTCATGATTTATGGAATTATGGCCACCTAGCTTTGTTATGTCTAGATGTACATACTGGGGCGCTCATAGATGAAATCAGGACAGATCACTATGATCCAGACAATCATGTACACGTTGCTAGTGCCTATACACAGAGACCGTATTACAACTACACAAACGGAGAGTTCAAGCGTATAGATGCTGGTTATGGATATTCTTCCTATGATGAAAACAGGACAGTGGGGATGAATACGAGTTCCACCTTCAGCAATGAGGGGCACTTAGTTGCAAGTGACACGACCTTCTTTGAACTGCCTTATTGCAGGAGGCCATTTTTTAAAGTATATGCTTGGTTTGATCACAATGGCAATTACTCTAAAATAATAGGAGGCCAGATGAGAAATGATTCTATAAAAGGCATAGTCATGGTATCAAATGACTATGGTCCAGTAGAAGCAATAGATATATCCAAGGCATTACAAGCCAACCCGGAACAGCATGTTTTGATTGCTTCGCAGCAGAATAAAGACAAACTGACGATATACACTGAAACGCCATATGTAGATCAGAATACCGATATCTCAGGGACTTATTACATCCTTCAGAGAAGTGGGGAACTTATAGATAGCATTGGTCTGACTTATAAACAAGTATCTGAGGATGGAATCAGAATCAATAATCTTTTAGTAGATATAGAACAGGATCAATTTTGGATAGTTAGTAAGTTCGATGTTAGTAACCGCGCAAGATTTCAAATCTATGAACAGAATGACCTGGGTGGGATGGATACTATTTTTAATTTGGTTACAGAAGATCCAGATTTATTCGTTTTTGGAATCAATGTTTTTCACTTAGAGGATAAGCGTTTCTCTTTCAATATTAGTCATAGAAGACCAAGTATAATACCAGAGACTCCTGGAGCGACAGGGCCAATTTTTCAATACAGTTCTGTTATTGATCTAAATAAGAATTCAAGTAGCTCGCAGACACAGACTACTTTCAAGAGTAAGGTCTTCCCTAATCCAGCCACGGATTACCTGAGCATAGTTTCTGAGGAAGAGGTAGAAAGTTGGCGAATATTTACAACTGGAGGTACTTTGATAAGACAAGGAAGATTGCATTTCGATAAGATAAGTATTGTGGACTTAGATCCTGGCATTTTTATCTTACAGCTTTTAATGAATGGCAGAATAGAAACAGTGAGATTTATTAAAGTCTAATTGCTTTAGACAAGAAGATTATTCGTGATGGCTTTTCTGAAAATCATTCTTACTTTACCTCTCCATCCACGATTATTCTGTCTTCTCTATTAGCTAGTTCCCATACTGTGTGGAAGCAGTGTCTGCCGATTTTCTCCATCTTTTGGTAGTTGATTTTTTCTTCTGTATCGGTAATCATGTGGTAGTCCTCATGTGTACCATTGAAGAAAAATATAGCAGGTATCCCTTTGCGTGCGAAGTTGTAATGATCTGATCTGAAATAGTATCTATTTGGGTCTTTCTCATCATTATACTGGTAGTCCAGAGTAAGCTGCGTATATTTTTGATTGACGTTCTCGTTTATTTTATGAAGATCAGTACTGAGTCTGTCAGATCCTATGACATAGACATAATTAGGATTGTTCTCATACTT
>CAKZVK010000019.1 GCA_937921825.1 uncultured Saprospiraceae bacterium | reverse complement strand
ATTCCTACTGTCATCAGGATGGCAGCAGGCACTTACCCATTTGGATACCGAGAGCAATTTGCTTTCCAGCCAGTGCCTGATAGATACAACTTTATGATGCAGGGTGGATGGGACGCTGACTTTTGTGATTATGACCCTTTTGTATACAAGACTATTCTGGATACCGATAAAGCACATACAGATTATTTTCTGCAAATCAGTAATGCAGACCCAAAGACACATTCAGCATATATTTTTGATGGGATTCAAATCAACCAACCTATCGAAATATATGACTATAGTCCATGCTTGATATTTAGCAATTGCATTTTGGCTCCGCCGGATCAGAATCCACCTATTGATATAGAGACTGTATCGGATGATGAGACGAAGTTTTATTTTATCAATTCTTCACTGTATGGACAGTTCAATAATATAAAATTTGATTTTGGGAATAGCCTAGGAGAGCATAATGAAAATGATGAAGTAGCATGGAAAATTCTGAATTCAAGTTTCTCAGACTTCACGAGTATAAGAAGATTTATAGGAGATGTGTTCCAATCGACAAATCTAGATTTAGATGTCAAGAATTCCATAGTCTGGGATACTAATGATCAACTTAGTTTTCAGCTATCGCATATACCTCGGACAGAAAACGGATTTACCCCTTATACAGATGTGGAATTTTCTGATTCCAATATTTCACCTTGGCTGTTCTTAGCCGGCAACTTGTCCTTAGAGGAGAACAATGTAACTAATGTAGATCCTAGACTAGAAATTCTGCCTAATGGGTACCAGGTCATTGGAGCTACAAGTCCACTTAAAGAGCAAGGAAAAGATATCGGTTTGCCATTTGAAGGCACTGCCCCTGATATAGGTGTCAATGCGTTTGCATATAGCAACTTCCTCGTCGAAGATGTAATCATATCAGAGCCTAGCTGTGATGCAAGTGATGGTGTTATAACTCTAACTATGCAATCCACAAATAAGCAGCTAGAGTTTTCTATCAATGATTTGGCATATCAGGATGAGCCTAGATTCGAAGGTCTTGCGGAAGGTGAGTATCTGATTAGAATCCGAACTGTAGATAATTGTGCACATTTTCAGCAGAAAGTTACTTTGTCGGATGACTGCCCTGGTGATTGTGATCTTTCATTAGAAGACTCCGACAATGATGGGATGCCTAATGACTGGGAAATTGCGAATGGTCTGGATGAATGCGATCCGACAGATGCCTTCGGAGACCTTGATTGTGATCAAGTATGGAATCTATATGAGTATCAATTAGGTTCTGATCCGTATGATCAGAATTCACCTCTTGCCATATGGATAACAAATACGCAGTCACTGAGTGAGATACAAGCTAAACTTCAGACAATTGATGTCAGTCAGCCTTTGGTTATAAGATTTTTGGAAGGCCTCTATGATGGGCAAGTTTACACTTTTGAAGACTTAAATAATCTGCCATCAAAAGTGATGTTTCAGGGGGGATGGAGTTGCACTAATAACTATGATCCCTTTGCCCACAGAACCATAATGTCTTATGCTTTTAGCGGTAGATTTGATCCCTTTCAGACAGTCATCTATGATGGATTTGAGTTAGAAGGGGTAGGTCTGTCTAATAGAATCTCCTCAGGTTTTGCCAGCTATTCTAATTGTGCATTTTATTTGCATCCGTTACTTCCTGCCAGTGTCACTGTGCGATCTTCTGGAGATAATAATGAGGTGTCGGTAGTGAATTGTTCATTTGTAGAGGTGCAAAATAGTGCTGTAGTATTCAGCTCGGATGCTGCCTATTCTTCTTCTAAGTTAAGGATGATAAATACGACGATTACCTCACTTGGTATAAATTCAAGTGGTATAGTATGTGGAGAATCATTGTTCTTCAGTCCTGATGTATTTGGGACGAGAGCGGAGTGGGACGCCTTACAGGGAACGACAGATGTTTATATTAAAGATTGTAACCTCTGGGACGTAGATCCGAATTCAAGAATGGTTGATATTCGAATTCCTTTTCAGACTGGTGGGACTTATAATTTGTATCTTGATAATTCCAATATTTCTAGAATAGAGAGATCTGGAGTTCCTGGGGATACAGAAGGACAAGCAGATTTATTAAATCTAGACCCTCTCTTTGATAACACAGTGCCACCTTATTTTGAACTTTCTACTACTTCTCCACTTATTTCTACTTCTACAGAGAATGGCTTTTTTGAGGAGGGTTATGTGGGAGATATAGGGAGCAATCAAAATTTCACAACTTGTTATGCTGGTCCTGGGCCTACTGATATTTTAACTGTCACCGGCAGTGTATTACAACCAGTATGTAACAGCGCTAACGGTTCTCCTACAGGTGAGGTAAATATAACCACATCTGGAGGTGTGCCAGGCTATTCTTATCAATGGCTAGCAAATGGAGATCCCAATGGTGATCCTAATTTAAATCCAGCTTCTGAAGACCAATTAAGCCTTGGGGCTGGAACGTTCTCAGTAACGGTAACAGATGTTATGGGATGTACTGGAACATCTGATTTTTCCTTAGTTGTTCCACCTCCGATTGAAATCTTAGCCAGTATAAATGATTCCGATTGCTCAGTGTCTGGAGAATTTACAGGTAGTATAATGACTGCTGTTAGCGGTGGAGTACCACCTTATTCTTATAGCTGGAGTACTGCTGATGGTCATGGGTTATCGCCTGTACAAGCTAATCAAGAGGGACTTAGTGAAGGTAGTTATCAGCTTGTTGTTACTGATGCAGTTGGATGTCAACAATCTGAGGTCTATGTTGTAGATGAAGCAAGTCCGCAAGATTGCCCTTCACCCTGCGATTTCACAATAGAGGATGCTGATAATGATGGAATGCCTAATGACTGGGAGCTTGCGAATAATCTCGATCCATGTGATGCGACGGATGCCTTCTGTGATAATGATGGTGATCATGTGATCAATTTATTTGAGTTTCAGCTGGGCACAGATCCTTACTTGGAAGGCTCTCCTGTAATTGTTGAAGTTGATTCATCCACACCGTTTGAGCAAGTAGAAGGTCTACTTATGAATAGCGGTAGTAATCCTGTCGTCATTCGTATGGCGCAAGGCGATTATGATTGGCGATTTAATTATGGTGGCATACTGGGTACGAATCCTGAACCAGAACTCAGTTACAATTTTCTTTTCCAAGGCGGATGGGATAATTCATTCTGTGATATGGATCCTTTCATATATAAGTCAAGAATCGAAAGTAGCAGCAGGGATTTTTTTAATAATATTTACTTGAATGCTTCCTCCACTTCTAATGCTCAACGTAGCTCATATGTATTCGAAGGATTAGTGTTAGATGATACTTCTATTAGTGTTTATTCTCCCCGAGACATAGAAAACCTTAATTACGTAAGTATATATAATTGCAGTCTTATTTCTTCTACCATATCTGCAGATAGTAGAGCCAACTCAGATTTCAAGTATAGATTTATAAATAATTCTTCGATAGAGGGTATAGATGGTATTGTAGCTAATAATAGAGGTGGAGCACTAGACATACAAATACAGCATATGAGTAGGAGCGATGGTATGCCATTCTTCACAGAATTTGCTTCAGGAATCTACGCTGGTGGAGTATCTGGTTCTAATACAAGTATCGGTATAGAAAACTCGATAATGTGGGATGACCAAACATTTAATTCCGTAGGCGAATTCCATAATGGACCATTGGGACCTCAAACTCAAGCAGGTAGTAATCTTGCCGTAAGCGCATTTAATTCTGTCTTGTCGGATTTTTTCATAGAAGATAGACCTGCCATAGGTAACTGGACATTTGATACTTTACAACTACAGAATATCAATCCGCAGTTTACATTCTCTGATGATCATTATAACCTTCCACAGAATAGTGATTTCAGAGAAGCCGCAGAGAAAAGTGGCATCCCTAGTGCGAAAGCTATTCCTGACCTTGGTGTTAACCAATTTGCCTATTCTACTTATAGACTGGTAGATACCCTCATTGTGGAACAACCGTCATGCAATCTAGATAATGGCAGCATATCTATAGAGATGCTTCAACATCACAAAGACTTCGAGTTTTCACTCAACACCAAGAATAATTATGGCTCAACTACTGAATGGTCAGATCTTGCTCCAGGTGACTATGTTATCAATATTAGAACATCTGATAATTGTGCCCATTTTCAACAAAAGGTAACGCTGGTCAGTGGAATGACTTTGTCTTGCACAGCTTCTGGTTCGGATGCCAATGTCGATGCAACTGGTGGTACAGCCCCCTACACTTATATCTGGAATGATGCAGCTAGCAGTACAACGCAGACCATTACTGGATTACCTGATGGCATATATACCGTAACAGTTACAGATGCAGATGACTGCACAGAAGCCTGTTCTGTGACAATTGTTTCAGTTGATTGCGACCCCGCACTCGTAGACTCGGACAACGATGGCATGCCCAATGCATGGGAGATCGCCAATGGTCTCGACGAATGTGATCCCGCCGATGCGCTGTGCGATCCTGATGGTGATCAAGTCATTAATCTATTTGAGTATCAGTTACAGACTGATCCCTACGATGAAACCGTCCCGACTGTATATGAGGTGCCAGCAGGCTCCGGGCCAGGTCTGCCAGGGTCCATCATCCCTAACGGAATATTTGAAAGTATCGTAGTCAGATTTGAGGGCGGGACTTACGGTTTTGTGAATGCGCCAGCAAACACCAATACAGATTTTAGAGTTATGCTGCAAGGTGGCTGGTCGCCAGGTTTTACAGAGTATGATCCTTTTACTTATCCGACGATACTTAATGGTAGTAACACAGGGCCAATTTTAGAATACAATGGTGACGCAAGTGGGGTAGATGTTACTTATATCCTTGATGGTATGAGTTTTAATCGAGCAGGAAATATTGATGGGGCTGTTTATTTTACCCAGCGATCGGGCGAAAGCCACTTCAGTTTTTATAACTGTGTCTTTGAAGATAACATAGGGGATGTAGACATTGATCTATTAGGTCCTTGTGTCAATCATACTGAGTTTATCAATTGTGCCTTTACTAATGATGAAGACCTGAGCGCTGGCTCTGGTACAGGACAGGGTATCATACGTTCTGTTGTTTCTCAAGGTGCACAAGCTGACTGGAGAGTATTACATACGACTATGCATAGACCGGGTAATGAATGGTGGAATGGATTAAGTTTCTTGGTCCGTGCAAGTAGTAATCTGAATTTAGATATTATCAATTCTAATATTTGGAGTGGGAATAGTGATAGGCCATATTCTGTTAGATTTGTAGAGTCTACTGGCACCTATGACTACTCAGTTGTAAATTCAAATTTGTCACCGATCTTTGATGCTGGAACAGGGTTTACTGACAATCCTGCATTAAATATAGATCCCTTATTTGATCCTGCAGATACGAGGTGTAGGACGGTTTCTAGTTTAAGTGCACTTAGAGGTGCTGCTGAAGATTATGGAGTATCCTATCGAACAGGCAGAGATTTGGGAATCAATAAAGCTGTTAAGGTAAATAGGAGTTTTTTTGAAGTAAGCCTCTCACATCCCAGCTGCGGAGAGAATAATGGAGAAATAAGAGTAGAGTATACGGGCTTTATAGACCCAAGTATTTTTGTACCATTTTATGCCGAATTTTCTATCGATGGTGTAAACTTCCAAACCTCAGTTTTTGATAGTCTTAGTGGAGGAACCTACAACGTATGGGCTCGAAGTTATCTAGATAATTGTGTAAGCTATTTAGGAGAGTATACTTTGGAAGCAGAGAACACAGATAGTTTTGTAAAGATCGAAGAAAAGGCCACTTGCGGAGAAGCGAATGGTAGTATTACCATAATGCCTCCAGGAAATATAGATGAGTATGAATACGCCATAGTAGACACAACGAACTTCCAGTCAAGTAATGTGTTCTCTGACCTTCCGGCTAACGTATATGTACTATACTATAGACCTGTGGGTAATCCAGACTGTATTATTCGTGATGTGCTCATTCTGAACCAAGATTCTGATATCGCCTTAGCGGCCATTGATTCTATTGATACTTCTTGTGGTAAGAATAATGGCGCTGTGGAATTACAAGTGGAGGATGCAGAGGGTGCCGTTTCTTTTTCTTATGCTGGAGGAACTGAACAAAGCAGTCCTTCATTTGCAGATCTCGAACCTGGACTTTATACTTTCTTGGTAGAGGATACACAAGCTTGTAAAGATTCTGTACAGGTTACCATCGAAGAGAGTGAGGGCATTGCCATAGTGGATACTTTGATTACACAACCTACTTGCAACTTAGACAACGGACAGATCGAAATTATAGTAAATGACCCTAATGTTGTTGATGTACTTACATTGAACGGTGTCGCAGGGAATATTCCTCTGAATTCGAATTTAGCGCCACTGAGCTACAATATAGTCGTTACAGATATAGCGGGTTGTAGTGATGAGATAGATCTTGTTTTGTCACCGAGTGAGGCTGTAGAAATTTCCGATTACGAAGTTGTAAGCACAAACTGCGGCCAGTCTAATGGTAGCATAATTATCAATGCAACCAATGGGGACCCCACCAGTTTTAGTTTGGATGGAATGACTTATGTGTCAGAGAGTGATTTTTTAAATCTTGATCCAGGCACCTATGATCTTATTGCAACTAATGTTGTCTGTGCAGATACGATAGCAGCGATTGTAATCGCCGATAGTGAAGCACCAACTATTGCGGTAGTAGAGACTGAAGCGACGAGCTGTGGAGACAGTAATGGCAGTGCATTATTAGATGCTGCTTTTGGTTTTAGTCCATACACCTATATTGTTGATGGGCAAGAGAAGGATTTGCCAGAGTTCGGTAATCTTGAAGCAGGGTCCTACTTTGCCTATGTTGTGGATAGTCAAGGGTGCAAAGACTCCACCTTACTTACTATAGGAGCTAGTGAAGGTATTTCATTAATGTCAAGTGTCACTAATGGCGTATGTGGAAATTTAGGTCAGGTAGAGTTATCTGCTACTGGGGGTAGCGGGGACTATACTTATGCAGTAGGAGCTAGTGGTTTTCAGGCAGAGAATGTATTCACAGAATTAGAGGAATTGGAGTATTTGATACAGGTACAAGATGCAGGTGGCTGCTCTAGTACAGCATATCAAGTAGTCTTAGTTGATGAAGCCTTTAGTGTAGAAGTCGTGTCAGTGGATACTGCTTACTGTAACGAGCCAGTCGGTGCTGTAGATTTGACCTTTAATGGCGGAAGTGGGTCAGTGCAGTATTTTGAAGAAGGCTCTGATTTTATTTCTTTGGGAAGCTTTGATCAGCTAGCAGTGGGTCTACATACCTTCATAGGTAACGATCTGAGTGGTTGTATAGATACAGTAGAAGTGTTGATTCCTGGTACGCCTCCATTAAGTGTGACGGCTGAGGATGACAAGCAGCTCTTCTGCGGAGAAGACCTTACTAATATTGACTTTGAGATTGAGGGCGGTACGGGTGATATGACCGTTACTTTATTTGATAACAATAATACCGAAGTAGACCTCAGTAAGGGTATTAAGGAAGGTAACTACCTACTAAGAGTAGAAGACGCATTAGGCTGTGTGGCTACAGAATTTATTTTGGTGCAGAAAGAAGAATGTGCGATCTATATTCCTACCGCCTTTAATCCAAGTTCTAGTGGAGAGGATAGTGCATTTATGTTAGGTGTGCCAGAGCAGAGTGATTTTCTAATTGCTTCATTTAAGATATATGACCGCTGGGGCAGTCTAATATATAATGAAGAGAATATAGATCCGTTGACTTTCACAGATTGGTGGGATGGTAATTACAATGGTAGAGAAGTGGAGCAAGGGGTATATGTGTACGTCATACAGCTAAGTGGCGAAAAACAAGAACTGTTAAGCGGTACGGTGACTTTGCTCAGATAGCTTATATCAATTTTTGTTAATTCATTATAACTACAAATTCCATAAAATGAAATTATTCAACGCTTTCCTGATTCATCTACTCTACTGTATGGACAATTAGAATTTTATGGACGGGAACTTTTTGGTGGAACTGAAAATGAAAATTTGCTGCCTTTTAGCACTATAGTCTTTATACGTTAGAAATTGAGCTTATAATATTGTGTTTTCATGCTTCTAGGAGTTGGTGACTGTTGGTCACAATTCTACTCAGAGCCTGGATTGGAGAGGAGTATCAACTAGTAACTGAGCCCATGCTGGGATTTTCTGCGCCTCTAATAGAGCAAATGGATTCTGCCTTGTAGAGAGTCACCATTGGAACCATAAGTGGCTACTGGTTTCAATAAAAGAGAAAATATCTGCTACAAAAAGATATAACACTTCCCTTTAATATATCCACCCTTTATTACCTTTACAGCAAAGTAAACTCTCTTGAAACAATATCTTGATCTCCTTCAGCATATTCTAGATACTGGTGTATCTAAGTCTGATAGAACTGGTACTGGCACTATTAGCTGCTTTGGATACCAGATGAGATTTGATCTCCATGAGGGCTTTCCTCTTGTGACAACAAAGAAGACACATCTTAGATCTATCATCCATGAGCTCCTTTGGTTTCTAAAAGGAGACACTAATATTAAGTATCTCACAGAGCACAAGGTTCGTATATGGAATGAATGGGCTGATGAAAATGGTGACTTAGGCCCTGTCTATGGGAAGCAATGGCGTAGCTGGACTAAGCCTAATGGTGAGACAGTAGATCAGATCGCTAGGGTAATAGATACTATCAAGAATAATCCAGACAGCAGACGTATGATCGTCAATGCTTGGAATGTGGGGGAACTTGAAGATATGGCCTTGACACCTTGTCATTGCCTGTTTCAGTTTTACGTGGCTGACGGTAAGCTTAGCTGCCAATTGTATCAGCGATCTGCAGACACCTTTTTAGGGGTGCCCTTTAATATTGCCTCCTATGCTTTATTGACGATGATGATCGCTCAGGTCTGTAAGCTTGATTATGGTGAGTTTATCCATTCATTTGGAGATGTGCATTTATATAATGACCATTTGGAGCAGGCAAAACTGCAATTGAGCAGAAAACCGAAGCCTTTACCGACTATGCAGTTGAATAAAGAAGTTACAGATATATTTTCCTTTGAGTATGAAGACTTTAAGTTAGAGAATTATGAATATCATCCTCTAATCAAGGCTCCTATCTCTGTTTAGAAAGATAAAATCTATTTAGACGTAATCTAAATAGAGTACAAGCTATATTATTAATTGTTAATGCATCAATCGAAATGATAAATTTGCAGCAAATTTTGAGGCCTAGATTCAGTGATGTCCGAACTTATAAATCATACTAATGCTTAACCTAAGTAAGATTACTCTCATTCTTGCGCTTGGCTTATTGCCATTCTTCCTATCAGCCGAACCTACCCTAGACGCAGGAAAAAATTTATTTAAGAATAACTGTGCGCAGTGCCATGCTAAAAACATGAAGTCTGCTGCAACTGGTCCAGCACTAGGAGGCGTCCAAGAAAGATGGGGCGACTATCCTGAGTCAGATCTCTATTCTTGGATAAGGAATTCTCAGGCACTCGTGGCTAAGGGCCACCCGAGAGCCGTAGAGATATACAATGAATACAATAAGTCTGTCATGCAGGCTTTCCCTAATCTTACAGATGATGATATCGCTTCATTATTACTGTATATAGACGGTGTCTATGCTGGTGTTTATCCACCTAAAGTACCTGGTGCAGTAGATGATACTGCTGGCGTAGCTGCTGCATCGTCTACACCTACTTGGCTATACTATGCTTTATTCGGGTTTTTAGGCTTTTTGGCTCTCATTCTAGCAAGAATCATCTCTAACTTAAATGTTATTGCAGCGGCCAAAGAAGGTGCTGATTATGAGCAAAAGACCTTATTGCAGACGCTGACTAGCAAGGGAGTAATCTCATTCTTGCTTTTCGCTGCGGTCATATTGGGAGGTTATACTACAGTAAACAATGCAATAAACTTAGGAAGACAACAAGGCTATGCGCCTCAGCAACCGATTAAGTTTTCTCACGAAACACATGCTGGTCTTCATAAAATCGATTGTCAATATTGTCATGATGGCGCTAGAAGATCTAAGCATGCCGTCATTCCTGCCGCTAACACTTGTATGAATTGCCACAGAGCAATCAAAGTAGGATCGTCTTATGGAACTGCCGAGTTGACGAAGATATATGCAAGTATCGGATACAATCCTTCTGATAATACCTACATCAAGGATTATGAAAAAATGGATCAAGCTCAGCTAAAAGAAATCTATACTAAATGGATAGCTGATAATTATATAGCTCGAAATCAGTTAGAAGAAATCAATAAAGAAGGCGAAAAAGAAGTAGAAGCACAGTGGGATGGTATCGTCAGTTCATTGACTAACGAGCAAAAGACAACTGTACAAGGGCCTATAGAGTGGATAAGAATTCACAACCTGCCTGACCACGTGTATTTCAATCACTCTCAGCACGTCGCTGTCGGAAAGTTGGAATGCCAAAACTGTCACGGAACAGTAGAAGAAATGGAAGTGATGACTCAGCACTCTCCTTTATCTATGGGATGGTGTATAAACTGTCACAGAGAGACAGAGGTGAAGTTTGATGGAAATGAGTACTACAAGAGCTATGAGAAATATCATAATGAACTAGCGTCAGGCGATAAAGAAAAAGTGACGGTAGAAGATATAGGAGGGCTGGAGTGCCAAAAGTGTCATTATTAATTAGACCAAGAAGTAACAAACGCAATGAATAAAGATTCTATCTGGATAGGAGAAAAAGATCTAAATCGGGATGAAGATTTTCTGGCTACTGTAGACCAAGAGTTTGGTACCGCAGAGCTACTTCAGAATGCTGATTCAGTCGTAGAAAAAGATACCAATCGTCGAGATTTCTTGAAGTTTTTGGGCTTTGGTCTAGGTGCAGCAACAGTTGCTGCTGGCTGTGATATTCCTGTCAAAAGAGCAATACCTTACGTAGTAAAGCCTGACTCTATAGTACCTGGTGTGGCTACTTATTATGCCTCATCTTATGTAGCAGGTGGTGATTACTGTCCTATACTCGTAAAGTGTAGAGAAGGTAGACCTATCAAAATAGAAGGTAATGACTTATCTCCTATGACAAATGGGGGGACCTCTGCAAGAGCACAGGCAGCTGTACTAAGCCTCTATGATATAAACAGATATAGAGAACCGCAGATTCTAGGAGAATCGGGTTTTGCTACGGCTAGCTGGGGAGACCTAGACCAGACAGTAAAATCAAAGCTTGCGGCTTCAAAAAATATAAGAATCGTCACTAACACGATTCTAAGTCCTACTTCTAAGAAGCTACTGAATGATTTCCAAGCAAAGTATCCAAATACGAAGGTCGTTACTTACGATCCAGTATCTGCGGCAGCCTTGCTAGAAGCGAATGATCAGAGTTTTGGAGATAGGGTAGTACCAGGCTATCATTTTGATAAAGCCAGTGTAATCGTCAGTTTCAATGCAGACTTTTTAGGCACATGGGTATCTCCAGTAGAGTTTGCAGCTGATTATATCAAAGGAAGAAAAATCAATCCTAAGAACCCTAAGATGTCTCGGCACGTACAGATAGAGAGTCACATGTCTATGACAGGTTCTAATGCCGATCAGAGAGTCTTAGTGAAGCCTTCAGAGCAAGGTGCTGCAATAGCATTCTTGCACTCTAAAATTGCAGGAGGTGCAGGAGGAACTGGTCTTAATGACAAAGCAAAAGCGGCTTTAACTCAGATAGCAGCAGAACTGAAGTCTGCAGGCTCTAGAGGATTAGTAGTCAGTGGATCTAACAATGTAAGTGAGCAGATCCTAGTTAATAGTATCAATAACGCTATCGGAGCATACGGTACTACCTTAACTTTTTCTGATGCTTCACTACAGAGACAAGGAGACGAGAGACAAGTAGATGCATTAATATCGGAGATAGAAGGCGGAAGAGTAGATACAGTTATAGTATGGGGCGCTAATCCTGCCTATGACTATTGTAAGGCAGAAGCTTTCGCAAATGCAATGGCTAAAGTCAATACTAAAATTGCTCTAGCATATCAGCCTAATGAAACCACGGCGCTTTGTAATGTGGTCGCACCTACGCATCACGGCTTAGAAAGCTGGGGAGATGCGCAACCCAAAAGAGGAGAATTAAGTCTTATCCAACCGACGATAAGTCCACTCTTCAATACAAGACAAGCAGAAGAATCCTTAATGGCATGGGCAGGAATAAATGTTTCTGGTGACCAACCCTATTTAGGATATCTAAAAAATAACTGGAAAAATGGTCTTTTCAATGGACAGAGCGGTTTCGCTTTTTCTGGATCATTTTGGGATAATGCACTCAGAGATGGTGTAGCTAAAGGTGGAGCAGGTAGTAGAGCAGGTTCATTCTCAGCAAATGTGAGTGGTGCTCTTTCTAGTATCTCTAGACCTTCAGGTAACGAATTAGAGGTTGTATTCTTTGAGCCAGTAAGTATCGGAAACGGTCAGTTCTCTTCTAACCCGTGGTTACAAGAAATGCCTGATCCCGTAGCGAGAACATCTTGGGGTAACTACCTTGCAATTCCAGTCAACTATGACGGAGGTAAGAAGTTCCTAGGAATGAATAATCTAAAGGACGGAGATCTTGCACAGATAACTATCGGTGGTAAGTCTATGACTGTCCCTGTCGTCCAGCAATTTGGAATGGCACCGGGTACAGTAGGTCTAGCTTTAGGATATGGAAGAAGTGCCGCAGGAAAATGTGGAACTGGTGTAGGTGTCAATGTAAATAACTGTCTGACTTACCAAGCAGGTCTCAGCCAGTACTATAATACTGACGTTGCTGTGTCTACTAAAGTTGGAAAGGAAGATCACTTCTCTTGTGTACAATATCACCATACTATAGGTGTCAAGGCTACTAATAATGATGGCGAGAGAATCAATGCTGATGAAGCGACTCTAGGTCAAACAGCTTACGGCGTAGGTTTGACGGGTTACCAAGGATCATTGACAGAAAGGTCAATTATCTATCCTACTACAGTAAAAGATCTCCCAGAAAGTATCGCAAGATTACACGGTAAGCAAGCAGAGTTTGATCACCTGAATGAAGCAACGCTGTATCCATATGATGAGTATACTGAGAACAAATACAAGCAAGGCCACCACTGGGGGATGCATGTAGATCTCAATTCTTGTATTGGATGTAATGCCTGTACTGTCGCTTGTATGGCAGAGAACAATGTTCCTGTTGTCGGTAAGAAAGAAGTATCAAGACACCATGAAATGACATGGTTGAGAATAGATAGATACTACTTCGGCGATGCAGAAAACCCTAACACGGTATATCAACCGATGATGTGTCAGCATTGTGATAATGCACCATGTGAGAATGTATGTCCAGTAAATGCCACAAACCACAGTTCTGAAGGACTGAATCAAATGGCATATAACAGATGTGTAGGTACGAGATACTGTGCTAACAACTGCCCATATAAAGTAAGAAGATTCAACTGGCTAGATTATACCACTGCGGATATCTTCCCTGCTAATCAGCCAGCAATGGCTCCAGGAGAAGCCGTTCCTTTCGGTGCGGATAACCTAACGAGAATGGTTCTTAACCCTGACGTTACTGTAAGAGCAAGAGGAGTTATCGAGAAGTGTAGTTTCTGTGTACAGAGATTACAAGAAGGTAAGCTGACAGCTAAGAGAGAGGGTAGAAGACTACAAGACTCGGATGTAAGATCTGCTTGTCAGACAGCTTGTCCTACTGGTGCAATTACTTTTGGAGATAGAAATAACAAGAATGGTGAACTAAGCAAGAAACTTGCATCACCTATGAACTACATAGTATTAGATGAAATAAACGTTAGGTCATCAGTGACTTATACTATGAAGGTTGTCAATAAAGAGTCATTGGACTCATAATAAATTAGAGGATCACAACTATATAATAAATGAGTGCTCACATAAGCGATATAAGAGAACCCTTAATAAATGGACATAAGTCGTACCATGATATTACAGAGGATCTTGTCTCTCCCACGGAGAGAGCTCCGGGTTTTGGATGGACTGTAGGATTTATTCTTTCCTTGACTATGTTGGCCTTTGGGTTATTTTGTATTGCCTGGACGGTGTGGCATGGTATCGGAACGTGGAACCTGAATAGAACGATAGGTTGGGGATGGGATATCACCAATTTCGTTTGGTGGATCGGTATTGGTCACGCAGGGACACTAATATCAGCGATCCTTCTACTCTTCAGACAGAAATGGAGAACTGGTGTAAACAGAGCCGCAGAGGCCATGACAATATTTGCCGTAATCTGCGCCGCCTTATTCCCAGGGATACACGTCGGTAGAGCATGGGTAGTTTTCTACTTCTTCCCTTATCCGAATACGAGAGGGCCTCTATGGCCTAACTTTAATTCCCCACTACTTTGGGATTTATTTGCGATATCAACGTACTTCACTGTATCTCTATTATTCTGGTATACAGGTCTAGTGCCTGATTTTGCAACAGTAAGAGATAGAGCAAAAGGACTTAGAAGAAAGATATATAACTTCTTATCATTCGGTTGGACAGGGTCAGCTAAGCACTGGCAGAGATGGGAGTCACTCTCTCTTATCCTAGCAGGTATAGCGACACCACTCGTACTTTCAGTACATACAATTGTATCCTTTGATTTCGCCACTTCAGTTATACCTGGATGGCACACGACGATCTTCCCTCCATACTTTGTGGCAGGAGCGATCTTCTCAGGATTTGCAATGGTACTGACCTTGATGATAGTTACAAGAAAATTATTAGGACTAGAAGACTACATAACTATTGCTCACGTAGAGTCTATGAATAAAGTTATTGTAGTAACAGGTACCATAGTAGGAGTTGCCTACTTGACGGAGCTATTTATAGCATGGTATTCAGGTTATGTCTATGAGCAATTTGCGTTCTTTAATAGAGCCGTCGGTCCTTACTGGTGGTCATACTTTGGTATGATGTTCTGTAATGTAATTTCTCCTCAGATTTTCTGGTCTAGAAAAATGAGAAGAAATATAGCCGTGACCTTCTTTGTATCTATCGTGATCAACATTGGTATGTGGTTCGAGAGATTTGTGATTATAGCGACGACACTAGCAAGAGATTATGTACCATCGTCTTGGAGTTACTACTCACCTACATGGGTGGAGATGGGTATCTTCATAGGGACTATGGGACTCTTCATGACTCTATATTTATTGTTTACGAGAGTAGCACCAGTGGTTGCAATTGCTGAGGTCAAGAGTATCTTGAAGACTGCAGGAGATCAGTATACTGGTCCTAATAAATTACACCACGGACACGGACATGATGATCATCATTCAGTACCTGCAGGTCATGGACATGACTCACACAGAGGAGATCACTTAAAAGTTGTTTCTTCTAATGTAGCTGCAGCGTCTATGGCAGAAACTCATGAGGCAGATTCCTCAGTAGCAACGACTAAAAATGATCTAACGAAGATAGAAGGCATCGGTCCTAAAGTAGCTGGGCTTCTAAATGATGCAAATATCTACAGCTTTAATCAACTAGCAGATACGCCTGTAAGTAGATTATCTGAAATATTGGCTGCGGCTGGACCTAGATACAAAATGCAAGTTCCAGAATCTTGGCCAGAACAAGCAGGTCTAGCTAGAGATGGAAAGTGGGATGAGTTAGAAGATTTACAGGACAGACTAGACGGTGGTAAGTACGTTTAATTCAAAAAGCGACAACAAAAGAAAATGGCACATACTAAAGATATAGTTTACGGATTGTACAACGATGAAGAAGATCTCTTAAGAGCTGTGAAAAAAGCGAATGAGGATCATCTAGAAATCATGGATGTATATACTCCATTTCCAGTTCACGGTCTTGATCCTTTAATAGGATTGTCAGAGTCAAGATTACACATTGCCGGATTCATCTATGGTGCGATAGGTACCTTGACGGCATTTGGTGGTATGTCTTGGATCTTTACTAGAGACTGGCCACAAATATTTGGTGGCAAGCCACACTGGCCTGTACCCGCATTTATTCCTATCACTTTTGAGCTTACGGTACTGTTTGCTTCTATAGGGATGGTGGTTACTTTTTATGTGATTAATGGCTTAGGCCCTGGGGTTGTAAACCCTACTATAGATTTAAGAATTACTGATGACAAATTTTGTATTGCTTTTGATAAGTCAGAAGTCAATGCAGGAAAGGCAGAATCATTTTTAAGAAGTTCAGGTGCTTCTGAAGTTCACTCTAAGACTATATAAGAATGAAGCAACTACATACATATACACTGACACTAATTATCGGGATGATGCTTTTACTAGCATCTTGCTCTAGACCTGGTGGCGACAGTACTGGAAGTGAATTCATGCCTGATATGGCGCACTCTATCGCTTACGAGTCAAACTATTATAATTATTACTATAATAATACTTGGGGCTCAGAAGAGGACTACTACAAGTATGCACAGCCAAGGCTACCCGTAAATGGTACTATCCCGAGAAGGAAAGCAGATAATATTTCTATTTCTTCAGTAGGTGATAATACGCCTTACTATTATGGTGATACAGAAGAAGAAAGAACTAGAGCGACTAAGGAGCTCATAAATAATCCTTACCCTATAACTGATGCAGCTATTGCAAATGGGAAGGAGCTATACAATATCAACTGTGCTATCTGCCATGGTGAGAAAGGAGATGGTAACGGCTACCTAGTTAGAGATAACGGTGGTGTCTATCCAGTACAACCAGCTATCCTTACGAATGATGAATTCGTAACGGCCTCTAACGGAAGATATTACCATTCGATTATGTATGGTAAGAATCTGATGGGTTCTTATAAAGATAAATTGGCTTACAAAGAGAGATGGGATGTAATCCATTACATCAGATCTCTACAAGCAAAAGAGAAGAAGGTTGATTACAACCAATTCTCTAATACCCTGAACAACATCGATAGACCAGCAGGGGAACTAAAACAAGTAGCAGAGTTATCTAAAGATAGTCATGATGATCATGGCCATTCTGATGACCATTCATCACACAGTGATCATGGAGACCATTCTCATGATGGAGACCATAGTCACGATGATCATGATAATCACTAAACATAGCTTTAAAAGAAAGAAGAGATGACTTACGATTTAACAAGCAAGACTAGAATAACTCTGATCGCAGGTATGTTGGTTGGTTTATTATGTTTAGCATTCGTGTGGATGGGTGATGATAGTTTTCATACTCGATTTTGGGGTAACATTTTACATAACGCTACCTTCTTTACAGGTATAGGTCTTATGGCGGCATTCTTTATGTCTGTAAGTATCACAGCTTGGGCAGGATGGTATGTGGCTTTCAAAAGGGTATGGGAGGCCATGTCTCTTTTCCTTATAGTAGGATGTGTACTTATTCTCATACTAGGTCTCGCGACCTTCTTTGATTTGCATCACCTCTACCATTGGAATATGGAAGGGATCGCAGAAGTAGGCAATCCCAATTATGATAGAATTATAGCTGGCAAAGCTGGCTTCCTAAATAAAGGCGTTTACCTCATAGGCAGTATGGTCTTAATGGCTATCTGGACTTTTATAGTTATACGCATAAGAGCTTTGTCTATTGCAGAGGAGAAGCATGGAAGCCTTAATGATTTCAGCTACCACTACAGCATGAGAAAGTATGCAGCGGCATTTTTGCCACTAGCAGGTTTTGGTAGTGCCTTTGTGGTATGGCAGTGGATCATGTCTATAGATGCACACTGGTACAGTACTATGTTTGCATGGTATACTGGTGCAAGTTGGTTCGTATCTATGATCGCCCTGACGATAATGATTTTATTGTTCCTTAAGAGTCAAGGCTTTTATCAGAATGTCTCTGTTGAGCATTTTCATGATTTAGGTAAGTTCTTATTCGCCTTCAGTATTTTCTGGACTTATGTATGGTTCTCTCAGTACATGTTGATCTGGTATGCTAATGTAGGTGAGGAAACAATATACTTCAGAGAGCGAGTAGATAACTACCCAGCACTATTCTGGATAAATATTTTGATAAACTTTATAGCTCCATTTTTCATTTTAATGAGGAATGATACAAAGAGAAAGATGGGGTCATTAGGATTCGTAGCAGGTTTAGTTCTTGTGGGTCACTGGATAGATTTCTTCTTGATGATCAGACCAGGAATAAGACATACCGCACATGAAGCATTAGGACATGGTCACGGCCATGGTGATGCACATGGAGGTCATGGACACGAAGCTGCACATGATGTAGCACACGGTGCTGGACATGGAGCACATGAGGCGGCACACGAAGTTGCACACCATGCTTCTGGATTACCTTTCGAACTTGGATTTACTTTTCCTGGCATATTAGAATTCGGAACCTTTATAGGCTTCCTCTGTTTATTCTTGTACTTCGTACTCAATAGAGTAGCTAGTGCATCTTTGTCCAGTGATACAGATCCATACATTCAGGAAAGTATCCATCATCATACTTAGATCACAATTTTAATTAAAGATAAATGATAGGTTTAGTAGCCATATTGATAGTAATCCTTCTCGCGGTGATAGTCGTGCAGCTAGGACGTGTATCAGAGTTATCTGCCAAGATTAGAGGAGAGCAAGAGGTAGAACTGCAGAAGAACAACAGAACAGGTTTCTATATGCTTGTGTTCTTAGTAGCATTTCTAGTCTTCTGTGTATACTCTGCTTATGCTTATAAAGATGTGATGTTAGGTTATGGTCCGCATGGGGCTGCCTCTGAACATGGGGCAGAGTTGGATAGTATATTCAATGTTACCTTATTCTTTACAGGTATCGTATTCGTACTGACGCATATTGCTTTGTTCTGGTTCAGTTACAAGTACAGACAAGACAACAATAGAAAAGCAACGTTCTTTTCTCACAGTACTAAGCTAGAGATAATCTGGACTGTAATACCGAGTATCGTTTTGATCTTCTTAGTTGTAAGAGGTCTGAACGTTTGGAATATTGTAATGGCAGATGTCGACCCAGAAGAAGAGCATATAGAAATAGAAGCTACTGGATACCAATTTGCATGGGATATAAGATACCCTGGAGCAGATGGTAAATTAGGAACTAAGAACTTTAGACTTATAAAACCAGGTGTAAATCCACTAGGTCAAGACTGGACAGATCTAAAAAATGTAGATGATTTTCATCCTGATAAAATTGTTCTGCCAGTAGGTAAGAAAGTAAGAGTGAGAATTAACTCTAAAGATGTACTACATAACTTCTATCTCCCTCACTTCAGAGTGAAGATGGATGCAGTACCTGGCTTACCGACGTATTTCATATTTACGCCGACTAAGACTACTGCAGAATACAGACAATCACTTAAAGAATATCCAGAGTGGCAAGTGCCAGCAGATCCTACAGATCCAAGTGGTCCTGAAATGTGGGAAGAATTCCAATATGAGCTCGCTTGTGCAGAGTTATGTGGCAAGGGGCACTACAGTATGAGAAGAATTGTAGAAATCGTTTCTCAAGAGGAATATGAAAATTGGTTAAGCGAGCAGAATTCATACTACTTGTCTAACATTAGAAATACAGCAGATGATCCTTTCATAGGTCAATTATTAGATCAGGAAATTCTAATGAGAGACAAAGAGCTCAAAGAAGAGTTTAGCTCAGCATTAACAGGCGAAGGCGCAACGACGATCAACTTGAAGAATGTATTCTTCCAGTCAGGATCTTCTCTGCTACAGGATCAGTCTAAGTTCGAGTTAAATAACCTAGCTGCTCTACTCCAAGCAAATTCAAATGTCAAAGTAGAACTTGGTGGTCATACCGACAGCCAAGGCGACGATGGCGCTAATCAAATATTATCTCAGGATAGAGCTCAGTCAGTTCTCAATTTCCTAAGAACAAAAGGAGTCTCTGCCGCAAACTTGACTGCAAGAGGGTATGGTGAAAATAGTCCGATAGAGACTAATGAAACCCCTGAAGGCAGACAAGCGAATAGAAGAACCGAATTAAAAATAATTTCAAAATAAATCATCATGGCACACGTACATGTAAATCCAAATGACCCAGTAGAGGTCTTGATAGAAGAGCAAGGATACGATGATCATTTTCATGAGCATCATCATGGTGATAAGTACCAATCTAGTTTTATAGGTCACTACATATTCAGTATGGACCATAAAATTATTGCGAGACAATTCCTTATTACAGGAATGTTCTGGGCGATAATTGGTGCAGCTATGTCAATTGTATTCAGACTCCAGTTAGGATTTCCTGAAGCAGACTTACAATGGATAAAGCCTATCCTAGGTAAGTGGATAACTGTAAACGAAGGCGTCGGTCAATTGTCACCTGAGTTTTATTATGCCCTAGTGACGATGCACGGAACGATACTCGTCTTCTTTGTATTGACCGCAGGACTAAGTGGAACCTTTAGTAACTTATTGATTCCATTGCAGGTAGGAGCCAGAGATATGGCCTCACCTTTCTTGAATATGTTATCGTACTGGTTCTTTTTCCTAGCTAGTGTAGTGATGTTTTACTCACTATTCTTGAGTACTGGACCTTTCGCAGGTGGTTGGACAGCCTATCCTCCGCTGAGTGCCTTACCACAGGCCTCTAGTGGATCCGGAACTGGTATGACCTTATGGTTAGTTAGTTTGACTTTATTTGTTGTTTCTGCCTTATTAGGAGGAATAAACTATATCACTACTATACTTAACCTTAGAACTAAAGGAATGACAATGTTTAGAATGCCACTACCTATGTGGGCATTTTTTGTCACTGCCATTCTAGGAGTATTATCATTCCCAGTATTAGCATCAGGGTTTTTCATGTTGATGTTTGACAGGGGATTAGGAACGAGTTTCTTCTTGAGTGAAATATTCATAGAGGGACAGGCACTTGATAGAGTAGGAGGTAGCCCAATCTTATACCAGCATTTATTCTGGTTCTTAGGCCACCCTGAAGTATATATTATCATCCTCCCAGCGATGGGAATTGTATCAGAAGTATTATCTGTACATGCTAGAAAACCAATATTTGGTTACATGGCGATGGTATATTCTATCTTAGGAATTGGGTTCCTAGCATTTATAGTATGGGCGCATCACATGTTCATGTCAGGTGTAAATCCATTCTTATCTAATTTCTTCGTGATATTCACACTGATCATAGCCGTCCCCTCAGCCGTCAAGGTCTTTAACTGGATTACAACTCTATGGGGAGGTAACATACGTTTTACCTCATCGATGTTGTTTTCGATAGGTTTCGTTTCAATGTTTATTTCAGGAGGACTGACAGGAATCTTCTTAGGAAACTCAGCTATTGATATACAACTGCATGATACTTATTTCGTAGTCGCTCACTTCCATATCGTGATGGGGGTCGCTGCTTTCTTTGGGATGTACGCAGGGGTCTACCACTGGTTCCCTAAGATGTTCGGAAGGTTCATGAACGAGACTTTAGGAAAAATTCACTTCTGGGTTACTCTAGTAGGTGCTTACGCTATTTTCTGGCCTATGCATTATCTAGGTATGGCAGGAGTACCAAGAAGATATTATAGCTTCGAAACCTTCGATGCCTTCAAACATTTTGGTGAGATGAATCAGTTTATAACTGTAGCAGCAGTAGTCGTATTTGCAGCTCAGGTTCTAATGGTAATTAACTTCTTCTATAGCATATTCAATGGTAAGAAGATGACGACTAAGAATCCTTATGGTGCTAATACACTTGAGTGGACTACACCTATAGAAACTGGTCATGGTAACTGGCCTGGAAAGATTCCTTCAGTACATAGATGGCCATATGATTATGGAAAAGATGGTAAGGAATTCGTACCACAGATTTTCCCTCTAGAGGAAGGAGAAGTAGCAGGAGACCACTAATAGATTTTTTGAAAAGAAAGTTTTGAGCAAAGTACTCGCTAAAAATATCGAAACCACAGTTCCAGTATCCAAGATACAGGACTACAAGATGCTGGTGAAGTTTAAGCTGACTTTGATGGTCGTTGTATCATCAGTCTTAGCTTATGGCATAGCTGCAGGTTTGGGTTTTGATCTAGTGATTGCTTCATTACTTTTCGTAGGTGGTTTTGCTGTATCAGGAGCGGCTAATGCTGTGAACCAAGTTCTGGAAAAGGAACATGACGCGATCATGGACAGAACTAAGAATAGACCACTAGCTACAGACAGAATGAAGAGTTCTGAGGCTGTATTATTTAGTGGGATCTTATTAGTATTTGGAATCCTTTGTTTGGGTTTAATAAATCCACTCACTGCCTTCTTAGGGATGATTTCATTTGTCTTATATGCATTCTTATATACACCACTTAAAAGATACACTACACTATCGGTAGCAATAGGGGGTATTCCAGGAGCCTTACCTGTGCTGATAGGTGTCGTCGCACAAAGCGGTACTATAACGGTACTAGGTGTGACACTTTTTTTGATTCAATTTCTATGGCAGTTTCCACACTTTTGGGCTATAGCCTACCTCTCTTTCGATGATTATGAAAAAGCAGGGTATAAGCTATTACCAAAGTCTTCTGATGGAAAGATCGATAAGAATTTGGGTATTTATTCTGCGGCCTACAGTCTACTTATACTACCGACTGTATGGTGGGCTTACATGTCAGGAGTAGATACAAGTTTAATAGCAACGTTGGCTATTGTGGTTTCTACCATAGCCTATACTATAATGGGATTAAGACTGCAACTTAATCCTTCTAGAAAGACCGCTTTAGGTCTGATGTTTAGTTCATTTTTCTACCTACCAGTAGTATTATTCCTTTACCTAATTGGCTAAGCAGAAAATGAAGACACAAACGATCAATCCTCTTACAGTTAGGAACAGAATTCATCCTCAGCTCTTTGCACTCTACATTGCATTCGGGAGTATCATGATGATGTTTGCTGCTTTGACGAGTGCCTATATTGTTAAGCATGCGCAAGGTGATTGGTTGGAATATATTATTCCAGATTATTTCTATTTCAGTACAGCTACCTTATTACTAAGTAGCGTGACATTGCATCTCTCTTATAATTCTTTTACTAAGAATAAGGAAGGAGGATATAAGAGCTTACTTTTAGTTTCATTTGTACTCGGAGTAGCTTTCGTTGTATTACAATACAAGGGATGGATTACACTTTTTGAAGGAGGTGTAGATTTTGTAGCCAATGTGAGTGGGTCATTTATGTATCTCATCACAGGCTTACATGCCTTACATATAATAGGAGGCATAGGTGCAATTACGGTTGCGATCCTACATGCCTATACCTTACCATTCATAGTTACAGAAAAGAGAAAGACAAGATTTAAGCTGGTATTGCATTACTGGCATTTTGTTGATGTACTATGGATTTATTTATTATGCTTTTTAATGTTTGTTAAATAAGATTTCAATGGCAGATACAATGACACATCACACCGATCATGGTACTGATCACCACGATCATGGTGGGGATGAGAAACTATGGGATGGTGGCAAGCAGCCTTTCAAGGCGAGCTATGGAAAATTGATGATGTGGTATTTTCTACTTTCAGATGCATTTACCTTTGCAGGTTTTTTGATTGCATATGGAACCCTCAGAATGAGTATGCCTACATGGCCAATTCCAGATTTTGTTTTCAGTGCCTTTCCATGGTTTACTGGGACACTACATCATAAGCCTCTACTTTTCGTAACCCTGATGACTTTCGTTCTACTCTTTAGTTCATTTACTATGGTAAGAGCGGTACAGGAAGGCCACAGAGAGAATAAGCAAGGTGTTGTATTCTGGATGGTACTGACTATTATTGGTGGTATTGGTTTCTTATCATGTCAGGCATGGGAGTGGACGACATTAATAAAGGCAGAGCATGTAAGTGTTACTAAGAACCCATTCAGTGCGCACACAGAACATGGAAGATACTTAGCTGGAGACGGCCACGAAATAAAAGCTGGAGATACCTTCCAGCCAGGTGATTCTTACCTAATCCACAAGCATGATGGCGAATGGGGCAATCTACCTTACGAAGTACTAGATGCGGATGGTAAGAATATGATGGATGACAGTGGTAACAAGTTAGTGAAGAACCAAGCCTTTGGTCCTAAAGCCTTCGGTGCTTTGTTCTTTTTCATAACTGGCTTTCACGGATTTCACGTTCTATCGGGAGTTATCTTCTTGATTATTATCTGTATCAATTCTGCTACAGGCCTATATGTCAAGAGAAGAAATGGATACGAGATGGTCGAGAAGATAGGCCTATACTGGCACTTTGTCGATTTAGTATGGGTATTTGTTTTCTTGGTATTCTACCTTATATAAATTAATAGACTAACAGAAATTAAGATTTAAGCTATGGGTCATTTGACATATGAAGAATCAAAGAGTAAGGCATATAAGGTAATTACCATTTTAGGTTTAATTACTATCGGAGAGGTACTCTTCGCCTTATTAGGAAAAGGCTATCTAGTAGAAGGTATTCATTTTCCAGAGCTGCTTATAGCAGGGATGATGATACTGATGAGTATAGTGAAAGCTTACCTTATCGTATATGAATTCATGCACATGAAGTATGAAGTACCAGGCATGGTAAAGTCAGTGTTGCTACCATTAGGACTTTTAGTATGGGCTATCATTGCCTTTATAATGGAAGGAAACTACTGGAAGAATAGTAGAAGTGGAATCCAAGATAAGAACCAAGCAGAGATAGAAACTGTGGTCAAACCAAGAGTCCAATCCACTCAAACAAAACAACTAGACCATAAACAAACTGGACATTAATTCAGTTTATATGATAAATTAGAAAAGGCCACTTGTTGGCCTTTTTCTTTAGGTATACATGAAGAATATTGTTTCTTACTGAAAGTACCCTTTCTAAATAGAGACCAACATCTTTGCAGTATATCCTTACAGCATCTAGACTTTTTATTGTGATTATATGAAGTACCTAAAGACCATAGCAATTCTGATAATGATCGTAGGGTTTCCTGCGGGGTCATGGTTATTTCTACAGCATGGTCTGGAGTGGAGAAAAGTGAAGCGAGACCAACTAGTGCCTAAGACACATCTAATGAATGAACTGGACTGGTCTCCAGAGGAACAGATGCAACTCAAGGAACTCTTCTATTACAAGACGACTCTGCTACTGTGCAAGGATGCTAGTGTTCAGTCCGAGGTAGTGACAGATCAGTTTAAAGATGCCTTTACTTTTCAGGTGAAAACACCGAGTGATCTACCATCATCCTTTACAGAGAAATTAGATATTAAGCGTCATCAATATATGATCATAGATACGGGGATGGTCGTAAGACAACTTTATCCAGATGATACTGAAGCGACTATCAGTAGGTTAGTGGAAGACCTTGCCTTGATTGTTCCACAGAGAAAAGAAAGAGATATCAAAGTAAGAGGTAAAGAGTAATGAAAGCTAGAAAAGAGAATCCACAACTTTTAAAAACCTTAGATAAGGTCGCTTACGTCCTTTCTGTAGTAGTTATAGCCCTAGTCATTGCTATGAGACCTGCTAAGCGATTTGAGGTGGATTTCGATACCAGTTGGATGCCGGCATTTCATGCCATCGTCAATACTGTCGCTTCCGTCTTCCTAATAATGGCGTTAGTATTCATCAAGAAGAAAAACATTACCGCACATCGCAACATGATATTTGGAGCTATCCTTTGTTCCTTTTTCTTTTTGCTTTCATATGTAGGTTATCATTTTACTACCCCTGAGACAAAGTACTGTGGCGTCGGCACCATACGATATATTTACTTTTTTATATTGATAACACATATCATTCTGGCGGGACTCAGTCTGCCTTTTATACTCTTGACTTTCAATAGGGGGATTACTTTCTCAGTGGCTAAGCATAAGAAAATAGCTCGCTGGGTCTATCCCATATGGTTATATGTTATGATTACAGGCCCTCTAGTCTATCTGATGTTAAGACCATGTTACAATCATTAATGCTTGATTTATATAGCTTAATTTTAAAGTATGAATGCATCGCATAGAATATTACTCATTACAAGTTTGGTTCTTCTCCTTGTCCTAGGATTGGATGTAGAAGCTTTGGCTCAGTGCCCTATGTGTAAGATGTCAGCAGAATCTAATCTTAAAGATGGAGGTAGTGCTGGACAAGGCTTGAATAGAGGTATCCTCTATATGCTTTCTGTGCCCTACCTACTTGTTTTTGGTTTGGGATTCTTATGGTGGAAGAACAGAAGGAGACTCGCAGATGAGATCTACAGTGAGCCGTTTTCTGATAATTAATAACTTTAAAATTATATCGTATGAGACTACTTTCATTTTTTATCTCAGCAATCTTATTAAGCTTTTCTATTTCATCTTGCGGAGATGATGAGCTTCCAGTTTGCATTCAAGAAAAACTTGATGAGTTCGAAGCAGACGATACTGTCTGTGAATCAACAGCAGGATCTATAGGTGGCAACTTAGTGACTTTTGCCTTCAGAGCAGAGACAGTGTACTGTTTTAACTGGGGGTCATGTAATCCTAATAAAACGATAGAGATTTACACTGAAGATTGTATCCTATTATGTGAGTTAGGCGGACCTGACCAAGAAACAGTATGTGATGGAACACCTTGGGCTGACAATGCAGAAGAAATAGAAAGCTTATATCAGAACTAAGCTTAAGAAATATTATAGACATAAAAAAAGGCATTCCAATCTGGGATGCCTTTTTTAGTTTCTTAGTACTCAGACTATTGGTCTAAAATAATAGTCCGCCTGAGAGTATGAATGCATTCAACTTATTGAAAGTATATTTTGGTTCTATATAGAAAGTATAATCGCCGATAGGCAACTCTACAAAGACCCCTCCATTAAAATTCAGATTATTACTGACGTCATTATCGTTGTATGAGAATCCTAGTAATGGATAGAATTCTACACTTTCACCTACAGTAATCAATCTATACTGTCCATCTAGATCTATCGTCCAATTGTTACTTTTCCTGAAATGATAGGTGAATGTACTTCCTATTCTCCAAGCATTATCCGATTCATAGATAAGCTTGCCTTGGGAACCTATGGTAGTGGTTTCGAAAATAGCTTGTGATCCAAAGCCTACTCTGAATTGTCCCTTGGCTGCAGTATGCAAGCCTATGACGATAACTAGTAATGTGAATATGTTTTTCATCGTAAGTTGTATTAGAGTCTGATTATTCAGTTTTTATTTTAATGACTGTAAAGAACATTGCGGCCCATGCACCCAATAAGGCCATCCCTCCAAGAGGCGTAATAAGCCCAAATAGCTTCGGTATATTCCAACCCAGGAAATCTTTAAGAGCTAATATGTACAAGCTGCCAGAGAACATGAGGATACCAAATAAAAAATAAAGGCCGACATAGAATAGTCCTTTGATGCGGTATATTCTGTAGAGCAAGGCTGTACCGAATAAAGCAAGGGTATGAATAAATTGATATTCAACGCCTGTCTTATAGGCACTAAGGGATTTAGTACTTAATCTTTCTGCTAGATAGTGACTACCGAAAGCGCCAAGTATAACGGCTATAGACCCTAGAGCAGAGGTTAATAAGATTAGAAATTTAAACTTGGATTGCATAACTAAGAATCAATACTCCAATCTATTTCATTCTTTCCATTATTCCGAAGAAAATCATTTGTTTTTGAGAAATGTTTACAATTGTTGAAGGCGTTCCTGGCTAGGGGAGAAGGGTGAGCAGCCTCTAATACGTGATGTCTGTTAGTATCAATCAGTACTTTTTTGCTCTTTGCAAAATTGCCCCATAGTAGAAATACTATACCTTCCATCTCCTTAGAGATAGTGGCGATGACCGCATCAGTAAAGGCTTGCCAGCCTATCTTACTATGGGACCCCGCTTTCTTATGTTCCACGGTGAGCATTGCGTTGAGTAGAAGGACACCTTGGCGCGCCCATTTGGTTAGATCCCCATGTGTAGGAATGTCCAGCCCTAAATCTCGATTGATTTCTTTGTAGACATTTTTTAAGGAAGGTGGTATTCTAATTTCCTTAGGCACAGAGAAACATAAACCCATAGCTTCTCCTGGATTGTGGTAGGGGTCTTGTCCCAGTATGACCACTTTTAATTCTTCTGGTGGTGTGAGCTCAAAAGCATTGAATATTAGCTTACCAGGAGGATATACTGTAGAGCCTTTGAGTTTTTCTTCATGGAGAAAAGCACTGAGCTGATCAAAGTAAGGTTTCTGGAATTCTTCCTTTAGGAGTTTCTTCCAGGAGGGATGTAGTTTTACTTTCTCTGGATCCATTTACAGTTTTAGAAGTAGATGATTGTCTATTCCTTGTTCTGTAAATAAAGATAAAATGTATTGTCCTGGATTTAGATTAGGGACATTGATTTTATCATCACCTAGAGTAAAAGGCTGTAATTGTCCATTCGTACTATAGAGACTAATCTTAGAGTATATGTGCAGGGAAGGAATAGTTATGTAATCTTCAAAAGGATTAGGATATACTCTATTGGCTATCAGGTCCTGTTCTTCCTCTTCGGTACTGGAGAGACAATTACTGTTTTCGAGCCATATAAAGGCATCAGTTAGAATCTCATTTCTATTGGGGAAATCTATGGTATGTCCGACATTATCCATTAGTGTAGAATTAGTACAGGCACCATTAAGTTCTAACTGTTCTAGTATAGAGGAGTATCTGGTCTGTACATTATCTTGCGTACCATGTACGAGGTAGAATGATTCATCTTTTGCATTAGTGACCAGGGAAGATATTTCACTGACAGTTACTGCAGCACCTATGGCTAGATAACCCGCAAACTCATCTGTCCTTCTCAGCCCATAAGTGTAGGTAGTCTTTCCTCCCCAGGAGAAGCCCATGATATATTTTTGACTCTGATCGACATTATACCATTGGTATATAGAGTCTAAAAGTATGGTTGTAAATGCTGTATCTATAGGGTCATCTATTCTTCCATCTGCTCCTCCATCGGGGCATACGAGTAATAGGTTATTGGTCTCAGCGAAGGTGACTAAAGTATCTCTCCAAGCTTTTGCATTCCATCGAGAAGTATTCAATGGATGTAGACCCAGCATAAGTTTCTGAGGAATACCTGCATCATAGCTGGTGGGCACATATATAGAGTATTGCTTATCAGGATCAGTATCAAAAGCAAAAGAACCATCTATAGCTTGAGACATCAGATTTACAAGACAGAGAAAACTAAAGAGTATTATAGCCGTAACCTTTTTCATTGATTGAGTTTGGATTCAAATATAGACAATAATGTTTCTGTGGAGAGTGACCTAATGTCTGCTGGTGACATTAATGGATAGTAATAGCACTGGCTTAGTGTTGTAGAACAACTTCCTATCAAAAAAAAGAAATTAGTGTAAAGCAGACAGAGTCCTGAGGGGTTCTGTTTTTTTTTTTGTTAAAGGCTGAAAATAAAAATAGGGGCCAGTAGCAGTCACTGGCCCCCTCTTTATTTAGCAGCATGCACCTGAACAGCAAGGCAGATCACAGCATGTAATCGCTGCAAGACTTGCTAGTCCAACTACTGCAAAAAATAACTTTTTCATTTTTTACATTTTAATGATGAATTAAAAGATTGTATGTCTTTACATAGAATCATATTTGTACATCGTAATATTACGATAGCTATAGCCAAAAAAAATCGTCAGACTGTCAGCAACATTTAGCTTGTGTAAATATGCTTTTCAGCTGACCCATGAGAGCGCCTAAGTTCTTGCAATCTATGCAGTAGCATCTGAAAGGACCATCTACGATCCCTTTGATTATACCTGCTTGTTTCATTGCCTTCAGATGTTGAGAGACGGTACTCTGAGACAGAGGTAATTCCTCTACGATATCGCCACAGACACATGTGCCTTTTTTGATCATCAATTCTAGTATAGCAATCCGTGCTGGATGTGCTATGGCCTTCGCCATAGTGGCTATACTGTTCTGATAATCAGTAAAAAGCTCTGTCTTAGATAAGCCCATATCGCAATATTACGATAAAATAATAATTCAAGCAATGAATTAAAGCTAAAGTGCAATACATAAGGGATAAATGGCAGAAATATATATGTGAAACTTCCTTTTGGAAGTCATAATTACATGGATAGTTTATTGTACGTTTGCATTCCCTAAGTCAGATTATTTCCTATCTACTGACTTTATCTCTCTTAATTACATTAAATAAGAAAATATGTACAAGTACTTAATTAAACACTTCAGTGCCTTCTCATTAATCCTATTGATTTCTGCTTTCTCCTTCCAAGGATGTACTAGTCAGAGTTCTAATTCAGGAGAATGGGATATCCAATATGAACCAGCTTCATTTGGTAGATATGCGGCTGTCCATGTTTTCTCGCAAAAGACAGGCGAGTATGCACAGATGTATGCTAATGATGGTAAGTGGAAAAAGAATCCAAACTTCCCATCTTTAAAGACAAACATTACGAAAGGAAACTTACGTATGCAATACCTTCCTGATACAGAAACAACTCTACCAGGACTAGTCGTCTACTCAGCAACTACAGGTGAGTGGGAGCAGTATTACCTACAGGAAAAGCAATGGAAGAAAAACACAAATTTTCCTCAGCCTAATGTCACGATACCGAAAGGCGATCTAACAATGGATTATTTTCCAGGAACTGCTGAGGTGCTACCTACTCTAACAGTGAGTTCAGGGTCCTCTAAGCAGTTTCAGATGTTCTACCTAGATGGTAAGACATGGAAAATAAACACCGCTTTTCCTACTGGAACAAATATGTAAAATCTTAGAACTCCTGAGTGGTTGCTGAAGATACCTTTAGAACCGCTGATAAAGGAAGCCTAAAGAATATAATAAGAGGTTGGTCTCATAGCTATGAGTCAGCCTCTTTTTTATTTTGCCTCTTCGCTTGATGGGTCAACTAGTCTATTTACCCCAAGAGTATTCCGAAGTCTCCGCACTAATCATGGAAAAGTAGCTTAACTTTGTAGAGCATGGAAACGAAAAGGCCTGTTACAGATTGGTTACCGATAACTAAGAAGGAATTAGAGTATCGAGATTGGGAGGATGTAGATGTCGTTTTGATTTCTGGAGATGCCTATGTGGATCATCCCGCTTTTGGCACTGCTGTCATAGGAAGAATCCTAGAAGAGTTAGATCTCAAAGTAGCAATAGTGCCACAGCCTAACTGGCAAGATGATCTGAGAGATTTTAAAAAATTTGGCAAGCCTAATCTATTTTTTGGAGTGACCTCTGGTTGTATGGATACCATGGTCAATCACTATACGGCCGGCAGAAGAAAGAGATCCACAGATGCTTATACACCAGGCGGTAAGGCGGGATTCAGGCCCGACTACAGTACCACTACCTATACTAAGATTCTAAAGGAGTTATTTCCTGATGTGCCAGTCTTACTAGGTGGGATAGAAGCCTCACTTAGACGTGTGACGCATTATGATTACTGGGCAGATAAATTGTTCCCTAATATCCTCTCACAGAGTGGTGCAGATATGCTGGTCTATGGAATGGGAGAAATGCCTCTTAGGGAACTAGTCCGATTACTCAAGAAAGGCGTGCCTTTTTCTTCTATCAAAACGATACCTCAGACGGCAGTATTACATCCGCGACAAGAAGAACTCCCTAAGAATAAATCATGGGAAGACCTCGTCTTGAGTTCGCATGAAAAATGTCTGCGAGACAAAAAGGCCTTTGCAGCAAACTTTAAGCACGTAGAACAAGAATCCAATAAAGTCGCAGCTAGAAGACTAATACAGGGAGTAGGGGATGAGAATTTAGTGATCAATCCGCCTTACCCTCCTATGACAGAAGAGCAGATAGATGGTTCTTTTGACTTGCCGTATACAAGACTCCCACATCCCAAGTATAATAAACGTGGAAGTATACCTGCCTATGAGATGATACGATTCTCTATTAATATGCATAGAGGATGTTTTGGAGGCTGTAGCTTCTGTACTATTTCTGCGCATCAAGGAAAATTTGTATCCAGTAGATCGGAGCAATCGATAATGAAGGAAGTGGAGGCGGTCACAGCTATGCCTGACTATAAGGGTTATATCAGTGACCTCGGCGGCCCCTCTGCTAATATGTATAGAATGAAAGGCAAGGTGCAATCTATCTGTGATAGATGTGTGGCACCGTCCTGTATCCATCCTGTGATCTGTAGCAATCTAGACACCAGTCACAAGCCACTCACCAATATCTATAGAAAGGTAGATGAGCATCCAAAGGTGAAGAAAGCCTTCGTCAGTAGTGGGATAAGATATGATCTCGTAGTAGAAGACTATAACAAGAATAACGACGGCAGTCTAGATGAGTATATGGATCAGCTTGTTAGCAGGCACGTCTGTGGTCGACTTAAGGTCGCACCCGAGCATACCTCTGATGAGACACTAAAGATCATGCGTAAGCCCTCATTCAAGCATTTTCATCAGTTCAAGGAAAGATACGAGCACTATAACAAAAAGCATGGGCTGAATCAGCCTTTGATTCCATACTTCATATCTAGTCACCCAGGGAGTACAGAAGAAGAAATGGCCAATCTCGCCGCAGAGACTAAAGCCATGGGTTTCAAACTAGAGCAGGTGCAAGACTTTACGCCTACGCCTATGACAGTAGCGACTATCATTTACTATACAGGACTCCATCCTTATACCCTGAGACCCGTCTTTACCGCCAAATCTCCAAAGCAAAAGAAAAATCAACATCTATTCTTCTTCTGGTATAAAAGAGAGAATTATAGTGTCATCAGAGATAAATTAACTGGGATGGGCAGGCCAGATCTGGTAGAAAAACTGCTTCAAGACAAGAAAAAACAACAAAAGCGCATGGTTATCAAGGCCAGATCAAAGAAGAAGCGCGGTAAGAAATAACTTATTAAGACTCTGATAATCAGTTGTTTGTAAGATTGGATAGCATCATAAAATGTCGTCCGAAGTCATAGGAAAGGAAAAACATTAAAAAAAATGTTAATAATTGCTTTTTTCCGATCTTTTTCCCCTTTTCGGACGTTCATATGTTGAGAATTATATGTGTAATTATCTGATAAATAATCACTTATGAGAACCAATAACTTAAACCAAACAACAGACACTTCTAATACCCTAGTGCAGTTACATGCGCAACATCAGAAGTTTCACCAATTTCTAGACAGGTTAGCAGCTAAGTCAAATGACCTTAATGTCATAGATCTATTGATAGGCGTAAGAAAGGTCAACATGGATTGCATAAGTAAGTACACAGGCTTACTCGCTAAGCAAGATTATAGTCCTAGCAAGACCAACAAGACCTTGAGCTATTCCGTTTCTCAGCTTAGAGAGGATGATATGACTCTCTGGAATATTCATGGTCAGTTGGTAAGATTCCAACCTTTGTATCAGGCAGCTTTAAGCAATAAGGATCTGAGTAAAGTCAGTCGAATGATTATCGCTCAGAATTATGAGCAGTTGATAGCCTTGAAGGAACAATTACTACATCCTATTCCAGTTCCAGCTGTCGCATAATGCTACTACTTCTAGCAATCTGGAGGTAGAAATTCTATCTTTTTGCAGCAGTCTGGGTTATCATTGATACAGATCTTTACGTAGTCGTAGTCTTCGCCACTCATCTCGAAGTTAGTTATCTCTAAGGGCAGATCAGAAAATTGGTAATAGCCTATGAATTCATTTTGTCTAGCAAAAACATCAAAGCCATCGTCAGTAGAACCACTCACTTCTAGATCGAGATAAAGAGTATAGGTATTTTCTGAAGTGCAATTGCCTACTTCATAAACTATTTCAGAAATACTACATTCTTCTTCTTCACAGATTGGGCTCATGAATTCTATTTCCTTACAGCAGCCTGGGTTATCATTGATACAAATCTTGATGTAGTCGTAGTCCTCACCGCTCATCTCGAAGTCAGTTATCTCTAAGGGCAGATCAGAAAATTGATAATAGCCTATGAATTCATTTTGGCTAACAAAAACATCAAAGCTATCGTCAGTAGAACCACTCACTTCTAGATCTAGATAAAGAGTATAGGTGTTTTCTGAAGTGCAATTGCCTACTTCATAAACTATCTCAGAAATGCTACATTCTTCCTCACAATCTGGAGTCATGAATTCAATCTCTTGGCAACAATCCGGATTATCATTGATACATATTTTGATGTAATCATACTCAGTACCCCTAGGTTGAAAATTATCTATTGTTAGAGCCAAATCCTCCAAAAGGTAAGTATCGAATATTTCATTGTTGCTGACGAATACATCAAAGTAATCATTGCCTGCATTTGAATAATTAAAATCTAGCTCCAATAAATAGGTGCCATCACGATTACATTCTCCTGTTTCTACAATGAGATCACTAATCGAGCAAGTACTTTCTTCTAAACAATCGGCGGGCATGAATTCAAACTCAGTACAACAGTCTTCTTCCTCGTCTAGGCAGATTTTTATGTACTCATGTTCCAAGCCACTTGTTTCGAATTTATCTATGGTGAGTGGTAGATCTGTTAGTTTGTAATATCCAATGACTTGATTTTGTCTAGCATATAAGGTGAAATACTCTGAGGGAGCATCTTGATAAGAGAAGTCTAGAGTTAATTCATAAACTGTTTCACAAGAGCAATCAGCAGTCTCTACAAGAATATCTTCTACTATACAATTATCGCCACCACCGCAGCCAATGAGAAGTAGGATAAAAAAGGCATAAAATGAAATTGCAAAGTTTTTCATCACTAGTAAGTTTTAGTAGATATATACTTACTACCTCAAGAATGTTGCGTCTAGGGACTAAATTTGTTGACTACATAATTTATTAAGAATATACTCTCAGTTATCTTCTTCTGCCTGAAAAGTGCATAGCTTCGCCTTTTCCAAATCCATAGCTGAATCCAGCCGTGAGAAAGCGGCCTCTTAGTCCTCTTCTCAATACAAAGAAGTCTTCTTGATCTAGCGTAGATTCTCTAAGTCGGGAGGCAAAAATATCTCGTGCACTTAGATTAAAGACGCCTTTGCCTTTGAGAATTTTTATTCTTAGGCCTGCATCCAAAGTAGAGTAGGGACTGATTATTCCTTGTATTGTTCTTTCTCTAGATTGATTTCTACCAGTCAGTTCTACATCGAGGTTTTTTCGGATCTTATACTTAGCCGTCAGTTTACTATTCCATTTATCAGCGGAGAAATCAAATATTTGATCATTGAATCGACCATCTCTTTGGAAGACATTATAGTTTGCATCCCCATTAAGCGTTAGTTTTCTAGAAAGGGTATACTTGAAATTCGCTTCTATACCAGTCGCTTTATTGGTGCCTATGTTTTCTGGGCGAGAGGTATTGACATTGTTTTCGACAATAAATACTCTTTCTATCTTGTCGGTCGTATATCTATGATAGACATTGATATTCAATGATAGATCTTGGAATATGAAAATACTTCCTACCTCATAACTATCAGTATATTCTGGGAGTAACTTAGGATTCCCAGCTCTGATGCTAAAGTTGTTTCTGATATTAAAGAAAGGATTTAGGTCCCATAGTCGAGGACGATAGATTCTTCTAGAGTATCCCGCTTGGAATGAAATAGCTTCTGTAAACTTATAAGAAGTATGCAGAGAAGGAAATAGATTCGTGAACTGCTGATCGTTAGGATCATTAGTTGTAACCAGTAAAGTTTTTAGATCTGTGTATTCTGCTCGGAGGCCTAATTTGATGCCCCAGATATTGCCCTCATAAGATCCTGTACTATAGACACCGAGTACTTTCTGATCGTACTCAAATAGATTAGTAAGATTTGGGTCTACTATTAATTCTCCACCTATTTCATTACTTACAGAAAAGTCGTTGCTTACAGCATTAGTTAGATACTGAGTCCCTGTCTCTAGCGTCCAGTTTTCATTGAACGGTTTTGTGTAATCTAGATTGAATGTATACTTCCCCTCTTGGAATGCCGTCTCTGTGGTCTGATTATTAAGGTCAGCATTGCCAGAAGTAAGTGTATTGGTAAAGGTAGATGCTTGATCTTTTCCAAAGAATCGGCCTATCGCACTGAAGAGTAATTTGTGTTCTTTGTGATCGGTAAAGTCTCTTTTGTACTGAAGCTCATACTGTAACTTTGGATTGGTAGCTTCTGTAGATTCATTTCTGATCCATTCACTTTCTAGTACATCATTAGTGCTTAATGCAAACAAAGTTTCTGAAGGCTGATCTTCTACCTCATAGGCAAAACTTCCCGATAGTGTAATAACGTTCTGAGGATTGATATAATAATCTGAGCCTAATACGAAATTGTAGAAGTTTTCATTTCTATACTCTGTGCCATCCGAGAATAATTTTCTACCAGTGGTTCTATCTAGGTTGGTGTTTTCATTGAACCTAGGAAGCTCTCGATAACCAGCACCCAGCTGACTGAATAGATTAAATTTTTCAGTCCGTTTATTGAGACTAACGCCTACACTATGATTGTGCGGTGCGCCAGTATTGAGAGAGATAGAACCATTCAGGCCTTTCTTTTCATTTTTCTTAAGGACGATATTTATGATTCCCGCAGTGCCTTCAGCTTCATATTTAGCAGAAGGATTAGTGATGACCTCTATTTTGTCTATCATATCTGCAGTAATAGTTCCTAAGGCATTACTCGCATCGTCAGAGAGGATGGAGGGCTTGCCGTCTATAAGTATCTGCACACCTGTAGAACCTCTCAGCGAAACTTCTCCTTCTATATTGACATTAACTGAAGGAACATTATTCAGTACTTCTAGAGCTCCTGCTCCAGTAGAACTCAGGTCAGTGCCAACATTAAATACTCTTTTGTCTAACTTGAATTCAGTGGTAGACTTTTCGGCAGTTATGAGTACCTCATCCAGGTCATTCGCCTCTGCTGATAGGTTTATGTTCCCCAGCGCTGCTGTATTCCCATTGAAAGTGATATCAGTTATTTCTAGAGTCTGAAGACCTATAAAACTCACTTCTACAGATATGTCTTTAGTCGAGGATTCTATAGAAAACTGTCCACCGTTCTCTGTGGTGACTCCTGTGATCAGGTCACCCGTTGATATTTCATTTAAGACGACAGAAGCATAATCTATCGGCTCTCCAGTACTAGCCTCTAATACTGTGCCTGTGATTGTGTAAGTATTCTGACCGACAAGGGCTACTGAAAGAATAAGGGCTATCAGAGTAAAGATGTTTTTCATAGTCGTACTGAATCTGTTATAAAGGTACTAGATTTATCTAGCATAGATGCTAATAGAATGCTAATGGAAGCAAATGGTTTTAGATAATTACTTTTTGAAAACAGGCCAGCTGTGAACTATAAAAAAGAGGAAAGCAAATATTATATGCTTTCCTCTTCTTCTATTTCTTTTATAATTGTCGAGAGCTGTTTTCTGCAACTCGTTGTTCTTCTATCTTAAGGCGCCAACCTTTCTACTCCCCAATGTTTATCATCAGAAAGTGTAAAGCGATATCTGTCATGATATCTATTGGCTTTCCCTTGCCAAAATTCTATGTTGAAAGGTTTCAGGATAAAACCTCCCCAGAAGTGGGGTAGAGGAATAGGGTCTACACTTTCGAAGCGACTTTCTACTTCTTTTCTTTTTTCATCTAGATAGTGTTCCTTGATTTCTTGGCTCTGAGGCGAGGCCCAGGCACTGATCTGACTACCTCTAGGACGTGAGTGGAAATAACTGATGGAGGAGTCTTCTGAGGTCTTGACGACTTCACCTTCTATCCTGACTTGACGTTCTAGTTCCTTCCACCAGAATACCAAAGCAGCCTGTGGGTTAGTAATGAGTTCCTGACCTTTACGACTGGCGTAGTTGGTATAGAAGGCAAAACCCTTAGGTCCGAATCCCTTAAGCAGGACTATTCGTGCAGAAGGCTGACCATCTCTATTAGCCGTAGCTAAGGTCATTGCATTAGGCTCTTCTATGCCTGCTCGTTCTGCATCCTGATACCATCTCTCAAACTGAATGATAGGATCTGAAGAGAGGTCCTTTCGGTTCATCTCTCCTTTTTCGTAACTTTTTCTACTATCTGCTAAATCTGACATAAAAGTATCTAAGTAGTTTGTTCTGCAATATTAACCTTTGGTTTCCTCTTGATCGAATTAACCAAGCTCGTTTTTCCTCTGTACGCTAACCAATACATAACAGGAACAACAATCAGGGTCAAAAAGGTTGCGAATAGTATCCCATAAATTATAGTCCACGCCATAGGACCCCACATCGCGGTGTTGTCACCACCTAAGAAAAACTGAGGATCCAATCGCTCCACAAAAGAGAAGAAATTGAAATTGAAACCAATAGCCAGAGGAATCAGGCCAAGGACTGTCGTTATTGCAGTCAATAGTACAGGACGTAATCTTGTGGCTCCTCCTTCTATGATGGATTCTCTTACATGATCGATGCTCATGTCATTCATAGATTCTAAACCTAGACTTTCTCTCTTTCGCTTGATCACTAAGTTGATGTAGTCTATTAATACAATCGCGTTATTCACGACGATTCCTGCTAAGGCAATAATCCCTACACCAGTAAAAATGATATTGATAGTCATGCCTGAAATAGCATAACCCAAGAAAACACCGATGGTACTAAAGAGTACTGATAGGATGATTATGAATGGAGAAATTATAGAGTTAAACTGTGTGACGATAATTATGAAAATGATAAAAAGTGCGATCAAGAAAGCAAGACTTAAGAATGCTGAATCTTCTGCTTGCTGTTGCTGCTCTCCGGTAAATGCATAACTGATTCCATCTGGTAAGGGATAGGTGGACATGTACTCTTCAAGGTCCGCATTTATCTGGTTAGCATTGTAACCATCTAAGACATTAGAGGCCACAGTGATGACTCTCTGAGCTTCAGATCTTTTGATAGCATTATAGGTAGAGGAGTATCTGAATTTTGCAACTGAAGAAATGGGGACCTGCTTGATACGTCCATCTGTCTGATCCCTAAATGTGACCCTCTGATTGATAAGTCCATTAATGTCATTTCTAGAATTTTCATTCAGTCTGATGACAATAGGATATTCATCTTCTCCTACTTTGAATTTTGATACTTCTTTTCCAAATACCGAAGTCCTCAAGGTAGAGGCCACCTGACCTGTACTGATACCATATCTCCTAGCCGCGTCTCTATCTATGTCTACGAGCAATTCTGGTTTTTCTAATTCTACATCTGCTTTGAGTTCTTCTATACCTGCGATGTTAGAATTGTTGATATCCTTGATGACTTGGCTAGATAGAACGATCAGAGAATCTATCTCATCACCTCTGAGTTCTAAGTTGACAGCTTTACCAGCAGGAGGACCTGAGGCATTCTGATCTACTGAGACGATTACCCCTGGGTAGCCTTTTATTTCGTCTCTGATTTCATTGAGTATCTTCTTAGTAGAGATGCCATTTCTGTATTTGAATTCTAGAAACGTAATCGTAATTCTAGCTTTATATGGGGTGACACCAGGTACTGGAGGCTGGTTAGGATCAGAAGTATTTTCTCCTACCAAGGTCAGTACTGATTCTACGATATCTTTATAAGGCTCTATGACCTTATTGATTTTGTCTTCTAGTTCGAAGGTCGCTTCGTTAGTCTGTTCTATATCACTCCCAAAGGGCAGTTCCACAAAGACATTGACATAAAGTGGATCGGCCTCAGGAAAAAACTCTACTGTAGGCTTACTGATCACGAGAAGTGCTATAGCCCCAAACATTAAGAGGAAGGTGCAGAAGAAAGCAACTATTGGATTCTTACCTTTTAGAACAAATCGAATCAATTTATTGTAAGCTCTTTCCAAGACAGGCAAGACACGATTTTGAAAACCAAAAGACGCAGGTCTCAAGATAAAGTGATTCAATAAAGAGAGTAGGGCGACAATGACAAAAATATTTCTTAGCCATTCTACACCTCCTAGATGAGCCACTGCGGCTACGATGAGCATCAGGATAGCTCCTACGACGACGTTTCTCGATTTCTTTTTTTTCTGTTGTGCATCCTCCGACTTAGTGTCTACTTTCATGAATCTACTGGTCAGTACAGGATTGATGACAAGTGCCACAAAGAGTGAAGAGCTGAGTACGATAATTAAAGTCTTAGGCAGATATTCCATAAATACTCCCATCATCCCTGGCCAAAACATCAAAGGAAGAAAGGCCGCTAAAGTCGTCGCAGTAGAAGCGATGATAGGCCATGCGACTTCTCCAGTTCCGTACTTAGAGGAATCCATACCAGAGTATCCATTCTGCCTATATCTGTAGATGTTTTCTACGACAACAATACCATTATCCACGAGTAAGCCCAAGGCCAATATGAGTCCGAAGAGTACGACGATATTCATGGTCACTCCTGAGAGATAAAGGATCATAATACCGGTCAACATTGAGAGCGGTATTGCAATACCCACAAAGAGGGCATTTCTCAATCCTAAGAAAAAGAGTAATACCATAATCACTAAGATCACACCTGAGATGATACTGTTCTCAAGATTGCTTACTTCATTCTTGGTATAGATTGAGATATCATTAAATAATTTAATAGTGATACCTGAAGGCATTGCTTTTTCTTCTTCCGCTAGTACGGCTTTTATTTTCTCCGCTGTAGAAAGTAGATTTTCGCCAGAACGTTTGATGACCTCTAATGAGATAACTGGCTTGCCATCAGATCTAGAATAGGAAGTTCTTTCTTCAAAACCATACACGACCTCACCTATGTCCTTTAGGTAGATGGGCCTTTGTTTTTCAGCTGTGATAATGAGGTTACGGAGTTCATCGATAGACTCGAATTTTCCAACTACCCTGATAGCTCGTCTGCTGCCATTAGTTACTAACTCCCCACCTGACATGGTGACGTTCTCTCGGGCTATAGCCGTTTCTACATCAGTGTAGTTTACTTTTAGGGCTTGCATTTTCAGTAAGTCCATTTTTATTTTCACCTCTCTTTCCTGATCACCGCTCATTCTTGCTTCAGAGACTTCTGGTATATCTTCTATTTTGTCCTGTATATATTCGGCATTGCTTCTGAGGATGTCCATATTGTAATCTCCGGAGATATTAATGGACATAATGGGGATCTGAGAAAAATCCAAGTCATCTATCTGAGGGTCTTGATCTAGATCGGTCGGTAAGTCTGCTCTATCTACTGCCTCCTTTACTTTGAGTAGAGCTTTCTCTGAAGGGATGTCAGATTGAAATTCTGCAGTGATTACCGAGAAGTCCTGGATGGAATTAGACACTAGTTTTTTTAATCCGACTATAGAGTTTACCTCCTTCTCTATAGGTCTAGAGATGAGGTTTTCTATTTCTTCTGCGGAGTTGCCAAAGTGTGGCGTCTGTATGGTAATGGTAGGTAGAGCCGCATCAGGATATTGCTCCTTAGGCATATCCCTATAACTCTGCACACCGAATAGCAGAATCATAAAAGTCAGTAGGAATACACTAGTCGCATTATCTATAGCGACCGACGAGAGTTTGAATTCCTTTAGTTTTTGAGTGAGCTTATTCTCCATCTTTTCGGTCTGTCTCTACTGGTGTTATTAAATCATTTTCAGAAAGGTTCATACCACCTGCAGTAATGAGCTGGTCATTAGCATCTAGACCTATAATGACGATGGCTTCATTTCCATTACTCTCACCGATCTCAATCAGTCTTTTTTCTGCCCTTGTTTTTCCATTGTCCTCCTTAGTCACGAATACGAATTTGTTACCTCTTACATCTTCTTGGATGGCATCTATAGGAATCATTATTGCATCCTTCTGGGTCAGGTCATTAAATTTAACTTGCGCCATCAGGTTTGGCTTTAGTTGACCATTCATGCTAGAGGTCTTTATTTCAATTTTGAAAGTTCTATTCGATGGATCTATCGTTCTGCCGAGCATAGAGATTTTGCTGTTTATGGTTTTGTCTAGAGAGGGAATATAGACCTCTACTACTTGCCCTTGTTTTATAGAGCCTAGCATGTTTTCCTGTAAGTCAGCGACTATCTTCAGCTTTGAAGTATTTAGAATTCGTACTATTGGCATGCCGGGACCTGCGGTCTCTCCTTGGCTCAGAAATTCCATATCTACGACACCGCTGATAGGGGCATAGACATTTTTCTTTGCTATCTGACTATTCAGCGTAGAAAGTGATTTTTCTAATCTTTCCTTATTCGTTTTGGCTTCTAGAAATTGTAGTTCGGACCCGATGTTTTGTTTCCACAGTCTCTCTTGTCTTTCGAATACTGTAGTGGCTAGATCCAAGGCAGTATTTATTTCTGCTATCTGAGTTTCCATTGTACTCATGTCTGTCACTGCGATAAGACTGCCTTTGCGGACTCTATCCCCTTCCTTTACCTTCAGAGAGAGTATTCTTCCTCCTATCTCCGAGGAGGCATTCACTATATCAGCGGCGACGACTTGTCCTTGGACATCTATGAATCTTTTGAACTCTTTAGGTTGGAGTAGGAGGGTCTCGACTTTGAGTGGTGCTTTCTCCTTTGGTGGATCTAACTTTAGAATATCTCTATTGACTTCATCTATTTGGGCTTGGAGCTCTTTTAGTTCCTTTTTCTTTGCTGCGAGATATTTCTTCTTGCCGTCAAGGTCTTCAGGAATTGTATCAGGGTTGTTATTCCCGCAGGCATACACTGAGCAAATGAAGAGGCCTAGTATAAAGTATTTCATCTGAATGGTTTTCATAATTATTATAGTTCTCCTAGAGCGATGTCTAGGTCGGTTTTTGTAATGAGTAATTGATATAGAGCATTGATATATTGAGCTTGCGCATCAAAGAGTGAATTTTCTGCCTGTGTTACTTCTAGACTTGAGCCTACTCCCTCTCTGAATTTTATTTGTGCCGTCTCATATATCTCTTCATTGACTTCTAAGATTCTTTTAGTGTTCTCTAGTGTCTTCTTGGCATTGATATGTTGGAGTCTATTAGTCTGCACTTGCATTCTGATACCTCTTTCATATTCTTGTTTTTGGATTTCGGTTTTCTCCATTTCTATTTCTGCCTGCTGTATGAGTCCTTTTTTTCTTTTACCATCTGTAATAGGAATGTTCAGTGCTAGACCAGCATATAAAGTAGGGAGCCAGCCAGCTTGCTCACTATCGAAGAGATTATTTCTCTGTAAGGCTTCGCTGACGCCTGCACGTGCGCGCAAGCTAGGGAGATAGCCTTTTTTCAGTCTTTCTACATTTAGGGCATTGAGTTCTTGACCCATTTCTATTTCAGCATATTGTGCTTTATTACTGAAGTCCACTTCTGCATCGAGGTAGTTCTCATCTGTGCTGAACAAGGCAACTAACTCATCTAGATTTTCAGTAAGTGCAATTTTATCTCCCAGAGGATATGACATTTGAAATTTAAGTAGATCATGACTGAGGTCTATTAATTGATACAGTTTCTCGATTTCTGTTTCTACAGATTCTTTGGACAGTTGGATTCTTGTTACCTCTAGTTTTTCAATAAAGCCATTTTCGTAGTAAGCCTCTGCCTCAGTCAGAGATTTGTTTATAGAGACTAAGTTATTCTCTAGCGTCTTTTTGTTTTGGTCCGCTATTAAGATATTCATGTAGGCTTTAGTAATATTGGCTTTGATGTTTTCCTCTTTGACCCCTTTTCTTTTTCTGGCTAGTTCTCTATATAGTCTAGCGGCTTTCAGTCCTGTCAGATAGGAACCATCAAAGAGCAGCATGCTCGCATCTACTTTGGCGGTAAGGTTATGATTAGTAAAGAAAGAGAACTCAAATATTTCTGGGTCACCAGTAGGAGGTGTTACTTGCCCTGGAAATTCTTGCACTAGGACACCATAGACCGCAGGACTAATAAAGTCCTCTACCGGCTGCTGTGGGGTAATAAAATAGTAGTTATAATCTATGCCTGCATTGACCTGTGGTAGGCCTGTTGCTTTGATCTCTGTGATCCTAGCTTCTGCATCCTCTACTTCTAGACCATTGAGTTTTATCTCGGCGCTATTTTGCAAGCCATAGGCAATGGCCTCATCCAAGCTAAAGCTCTGCTGGGCAGTAGCGGCGACAAGACAGGTGAAAAATATAAGTGTTGAAATTAAGGGCTTCATATAGTCTCGTTCTTTAAGTATTTTTTAAGTTCTTTTCTACCGTTAGCATTCAGTATCCCATGTAGGTGATAGAGAATCATTGTTTCGTGTAGATCTGATTGTTTTATCTTCTTCACAGATTGGACTTCATGATGAGAAACCAATCTAGCTAGTGTCATGTACATAATGGGTATAATGTCCAGATTTAGATTGTCTCTGAAGAGTCCTTCTTTAATGCCTCTCTTGAGATTACGGGTGATAAATTTTTCAATGAAATCGAAGTGCTCCCCTTGTATCAGCATCCAAGTTTTAGGATAGTATTTCTGAAGATCATAAGTGAGGGTAGGCTTCATTTCTTTCAAGGTATTCTGAACATGCCTTGCCACAGAAATAATTTCGTCTATCGCATTTTTTGAATTTTCAGTGATAGAGTCACATCGGGCCTCCTCTTCATCTATATAGGATTTTACAACGGCATGGACTAAGTCCTTCTTATTGCTGATAAAGTTGTAGATGGTCTTTTTTGAGATACCCATCAATCTAGCAATGTCGTCCATGCTGACGCTTTTCACTCCATAGCTGAGGTAGAGCTGTCTGGCTTGGGTAAGTAATTGCTGCTTAGCTATTGTACTCATAGGTGCAAAATTAGGAATAGTAAACGATGGAAACTATTTGTTTGTTCAAAGTTTCCATGGTTTTATTGGTTTTTCCTTCACAAATATTGTGATTGTAAGCTGCTTGCTAAAGCCTAATCTGCCAAAGGGCTAAAAATCTAGATTGAATTGTAATTGTAGAAGAATGAATTGAAACTTATAAGATGAGCAAATGCCCTATTTTATAAGTGTAATATGACCTTGTCTGACCCATTGCTCTTCATTGTTATCAAATGAAGCAACATACACGTAGACACCTGCTGCTAAGTCTGAGCCATTATATCTTCCACTCCATCCTGAATTGTCCTCAGTGCTATGGACTAGAGAGCCCCAGCGATCGTAGATGTTTAATTCGGTCAGGTAGGTAGCTCCTGGTCCATAGGCCTTGAACTCTGAGTTGTCATTAAGTTCGCTTGGGTTGAAGATTGTAGGGAAGTATATGTTGTCAGAAGTTTTGACTCTAACCAAGGTGCTGGCCTGAAGAGTACAGTCTCCCTCTATGGTAGTCAAGTCAAAAGTGTAGGTCGTGCTCTCTGTCGGTGATACGACGACTGCTGTACAGTTCGTACTGCACAATGTATTTCCATTCTGCAGCCAATTATAACTTAATAGAAGAGTAGGATCTACTTCTGCTTGTAAAGTAATAGAGTCTCCTAGGTTTATATTGTATTCCTCCGTCACCATTAACTCGAAGGGCTCAGTTACTATTGTGAACGCTATTTCTTGCTGATGTCCACTTGCGGTAGTGATGGCTAGAGTATAATTGTCAGCGGCTAGGAAGTCATAATTTGTAAATGCATCTAGTTCTTCTATGAGGTCAGTCTGTAGGATAAGACCTGCGCTATTCAATAAATGAACTTCTACAGGGATATCTCCTTTTACGAGGTGTATGCCGTATCTGCCATTATTGGCATCTTCGCAGCTTTCGTTTTTAATATTGAAAAGATAATCTATATCACAGTTGCTTACTTCAGCTAATTGGATATTGTAACGGAGAGTATCTGTACAAAGGCCAGCTGAAGTGATGTACTCCTCTACGACACCTACTAGAGAGGGGTTGCAAGTAAAAGAATCAATCATCGTCAACCCTTGAGTTATGACACTAACCCTTACTGCACTTGTACCTGTGCAACCAGAATCATCAGTCACTGTGACTGCATAAGTTCCAGCTTCTGTAGCATCAATAGTCGGGGACTGACTATTGTCTTCCCATAGGTAGGTTTCATAAACGTCACTCAGGCTCAGAACTGTAGATTCTCCTTCGCAGATCTCTAGGCTGCCTTCGATGGCTGGAAGGACTGCGTCTTTGATTATAAGTTCAAAACTGGATTCAGAAGTGCAGCCTTGAGCATTTGTCACCATGACACTATAGAGTCCTGCATCCTCTAAGGTGATACTTTCGCTAGTGCTACCATTACTCCATGAGTAGGAACTAAAATTTTGTTCGATAGTATATACTCCAATCTCTCCAGAACATAACTCTTGAGGCCCTAATACATTTGGGTTTTCCGTCAGGATGACATCCACTTGTAGGTCTGTCGCCCCCGTACATCCATGGTCATCTGTGACAGTAACTGAATACAGCTGCGTAGCAGTAATCGCTAAGGTGTCGGCATTAGAATTATCATCCCAGAGATAGGCGATGTAGTTGTCTTGCAGAGTAAGAACGGCTTTCTCTCCTTCACAGATTTCTGTAAGACCGCTTAAGGTCGGTGTAGGATTTTGAAATTCATCGACTAGAATAGTGTCTGAACTAGTGCAACCATAGATATCCGTGAGAGTTACTGAGTAATCACCTGGACTTGCGGCAGTCAAGGTATTAGTAGTATTGCCATTACTCCACTGTACCGTCTCTGTAGAGAGGATGTTTACTTCTAAATCTGAAGAGCTGCCAGAGCAAAAGAATTGTGCTCCCGTAATTTCTGCAGGTTGAAGACTAGAAAGTTCCACCATAACACTGTCACTGACAATACAGCCATCTCTGCTAATCGCATGGACTACATAGGTGCCACCTTGTGTGACCTTTAGTGAATCTGCATTAGTGCCTTCATTCCAGGTGTAATTTTCAAAACCTGTACTAGCCTTCAAAGTGATAGACTCACCAAGGCAGATAATATCAGGGCCCACTATAGAGAGAGAAGGAGTGCTATAGAAATCAATGTTTACACGAAAGAGAGTATCGCAAGTATTAGTAGCACCTTTTATGAATATATCTTCACTGGCCTTACCAGAGTAGAACTGAGTGCCTGCTATTTCAAAAGTATCTTTGGCACAGATAGTTTCATTAATGCTCAGTTCAAAAGTGCCGCTGACTTCTTTTGTGAGAATGTAATTGTAAGACATAAGTCCACCTATTTCTAGAGTGCCCATAGACTGGGTCAGGTCAAAGCTGTAGGAGCCTTCTTCATGATTGGTATCAAAGAGAACATTGTAGCCACCACATTCGCTATTGAAAAAATTACTATCCTTTTCATAGACTTCAGCATCCACTGTGACATCTGTAGTTTCTATCGGATAGGTGCCTAGGAGAAACTCTTTCGAGTTATTACCACACGGATTCCAACTCTGGCTAAAATCTATTGGCACCTCATTCATAGGGCCAGTAACTTGGGAGAGGTCACCATAATGGGAGATATAAAGTCGATTGCCAGATATAGGATCATAAACTTCTAGAACGGGGTCTAACCCTCCACTATCTCCAAAATCACAACCTGCCAAAAAATTGATACTGGTAAATTCTATAGTTATCCTCTGCTCGCACTGTGCCGATAGCTGTGCAGGACTCAAAGAGCCGAAGATGATGATAATGAATATGAGGACAACTCTACTTTTCACAAGGTCTATATGGTTCGTAATTATTGAGACGAAATATTAATATTGAAGTAACTGTAGATTTAAAACTAAAAACAACAAATCAGCTAGCTTGTTTCGCTTGAGATGGAAACAAAAAAAGCCATTCAACACTTATTGAATGGCTTTCTTTTACTTTTTGTTTATACTAGTTTTTTACGAGCTTGGCTAATCTTATTTCTTGACCCAGTCCCACTTTTACAAGATACGTTCCTGAAGGGTAACTATGCAAAGAGATCGCTCCTTTGTATACACCGCTGAACCTTGTGATTTTAGTGTTTCTGATTATTTCTCCCGAAGTGTTATAGATACTTACGGGTAGAAAAACTTTATTAGAATCATACCCTTGTAACTCTATTTTAAACACGGCCTCGGTAGGGTTAGGGGATAAAACAAGTCTTGCGCCAGAGGAAAGTTCAGATATAGAACTGGTCTGCAATTGGACTGCATTACTTAATTGACAACCATACTCATCTCTGACGATGACTTCATAAGTGCCTTCAGCGAGATTGTCGAAAATATTCTCTTCTTGAAAGTTGACACCATCTATGCTGTAAGAAAAATTAGGTCCTGAACCATTGGTTACAGTAACTATGATCACACCATCATCTGTTGTTCCTGGAGCTGAGATTTCAAAGTCTGCCTGTAATTGGCACTCCTCATTGAAGCAAAAATAATTTGTTTCCTCATCACCATAGTCTGATCTTATGATACTAGCGAGTACTGAGCCAGATGCATCTCTAATCTCGTAGGAACCATCATCCCTGGTGATAGATGTAAGACCATCTCCTGCGGCATCAAAGATTCTAAAGGTATAGCAGCTATCTCTAACCAAGCATAAAGATTCTATGATATGCTCCTCTCTTTTGCCCACTAAAGACTCTTGGCTCTGAAATAACACGTTGTTAGAGGCATCTAGTAATTCCCAAGTTATCTCTTCTGGATAGAAGTCTGTCAGTATATCTAGGATAACCTCTTCAGTTTGTGTAAGTGCATTGACAGTTAGAGAGGCACTATTGTCATTAGGCAGTTCTTCTGTGAGTCCATTAGGGTTAGAAACTCTGACGTCTACGGTATTGTTGCCATCTAGTAGATCATCGACAGTAATCATTAGGGTAGTATCTTGGCCAGGCATAAGATTGTATTGCCCAGTTTCATTTAAGATATTCGTTCCATTGAGATCAAGCTCTACATTAAAACTAGAGATGCTTTGCTTTCCTAGATTTTGGACTGTATAACTTAGATCGAATGTTGTACCACAGATTGTCGGTTGACTAGATACTGAGGTCACTGCAAGATCTCTCTTAGCAAATTTTTCTAATGTTGTCCTCGTTGTATCATTGATGAAAAAATCATCCTGTACATAACTCGAAAAGACTTTGACATCATAGGTTCTAATCTCAGATAAATCTGCATTCTGAGCAAAGTCATAAGTGAAGTTAGCATCAGGTTCTATTCGAAAACCAATACTCTCTATTACAGGAGGCTGATCTTCAATTTGATAACCTACCGTATAGTTGTCAATAGGAAGATTGCCTACATTTCTTATTGTCATCTGCACTCTTTCTGAGGCAGTCAAGTCTGTAGAGCTTACAGGTTGGTTAATTGTTGTAGCCGAGAGGTCATAGTCTTTTTTAGATACTCGGAACCCAAGTATTCTTGTAGCTGCATTGCCATCGCCAGCATACTCAGAAGTATACCAGAAGGTACGATTATCAGCTGGATCTATGGTCATATGTGCATAATCTCCGAATCTACCTCTGCCACTTATTGTATTCTCTCCTTCTATTGCGATGACTTCTCCGAGAGTCATTTGTCCTGGAGTATCACTGCTGTTTCGTCCTGTAAATCTAATGCCCGCAAATTCTGAACTTGAAGAAGTAACATAGGCCATTCCTATATTGCCGCCCTCGTCCATCGATATCCCAGCCATAAATCGATGAAGATCGTCATCAGGAGCATAAGTGCCTTCCTGATATAAGCTCCAGTCCTCGGTGGTATCTCTTCGTAGTTCCACCCATCTTATTCCTGCTCTTATATCTGGCGAGATTCCAACGTCTGTAGGAAAGGTGAAGACCATAGATTCATGAGTGCCAAAGTTTCTGTAATGTGGTTGATACCCTACGATTTCTGGAAGAGCATCTAGTCCATGACCAGAAGGCTGAGGTACACAAGGAAATCCTGGCCCGTCTGTATCTGCACAGGGGAAGGAATTATAATCAGCAACAGGCACTTGCGAAATACTTGACACCACATCAGAAGCATCCCAGTCCACCTCATAGGAGTGCACATTTATGACATCTTGTAATTGTCCGGTAGTCCAGCTAGCATCTGCCAGACTTAGAGAAATAGGTCCTCTCTCTGATGGAGGCCTTTCATTGCCAGACCAATCTACAGGTGTTGTCACTATAAAGAACTGCTCCGAATTAGTCGGACCTTGTATTGTAGATCTAATCATTCTTACTTCATCTTCACCGTCTAGCAGATCTTGCCTGTTTAGAAAGTATACAATTAGAGAATTAGGACCCTCCTCGTTAGTGGTCACCATGTATTCGTTATTCCAGATAGAATATTTCGGGTAGTCAGGAAAGTTTGGTGTACCAAAGCTGTAGACGTCATAATCACCTAATGGATCATCCGTTACTGAGATAGCCACTAGAAGAAAGTTGCCAGGGGGAAATTCCGTAATAATCCATCTTTCTGCTTCTTGGTCAAAGAGAATTATTGGGTCGCCTGCTGATCTAAAACCCACAGAACTCCACAAACTGTTTCCAGTAAAGTCATCTACGAAGGTGCCATCTTTCTGATAGACACCTATCCTTGTGGAATTGATGGCTTGCAGATAATAGTTGTTTCCTGCATCGCCAGAAGGGTCATTAGGCGGAGAACCTGAAGTCAGACCCTCTCTATTAACTATAGTTTCTATAGGTCTGAATTTCTTAGGTGTATAATCCGTCTGTAGTACTGGGTCAGGACCTGTACCTTGCTTAGAAGGATCTACAATTTTTCTAGGGAAGCGACCCTCAAAATTACGAGGCGGCTTTGTTTCTTTTTTTCGAGCTGCTCTTTTTTCTGTTTCTGAAGCCAGAATTTCTTTATACTCCTTTACGGGATTTACAGTTCCTAGTTTGACAGCTATCGTTTGTTCATTTGAAGTAGGGACTACCTTCTGGCTGATTAAATTTTGTGAAAAGATAATCAGGAGAATGCTGAATATAAGTTTGGTCGTTTTCATTGTCTTATTTTGTTGGGTTGGCAGTACCTTTTCTTTGACTTGTTCCTGAAGTGGTTTTTCTTTCGCTGGCATCAGTCAGTTTCTCTGCTTTGATGACATTTTTATTTTTGTTGAGTATGGCTAGCATTTTTGAGTTCGATATCAATGAATCATCAAATTCAAATAGAACCTTATTCGAAGATTTACTTGCAAGTCCCTTGGCTTTTAGAGCATACATCTCATATTCCTTTTCGAGATCTTCTGCAGTAATTTTGTCTTTCATGGTGACCATTACTCTATTATTGAATGCCACTTTCTCGTTTAGGTCGTCTTGCACTCTATTTGTCTTGCAGGCTAAGGCAATAAATACCAGTATTAGTAAGGGGATAAATCTTGATATCATATCTATGTTGCTTATAAAAAGAAGAGTTACGCTGTAATTAACAAATTTAATTCTTAAAAGTTAATGCTCCCTAAAAAGAATAGCAATTTGTCTTAATAGCTTAATCCTCTTGGTATTTAGTTCCTATCGCAGCTTATTTAGTGTCAGTTTGTACTGTTCTACTAGGTTTTTGATAGAATGGCTTAGGGTGATGTAGTCCTTTGAAGAGAGCATAAAGGACTTCTTATTTGAGAATTTAGCATCTGTAGAGGAGGCGTGAATCATTTCTTTGGTGAATAATCGGCCATTTCCAAATATCTTATTTCTGAGATAGTCGCCTCTCCATGCCAGAGCGCCTAAGAATTTATTAAGTGGAATGCCCGGAGCTTTGATAGCTAATTCCTTTGAGATTAGACTTAGGTAGGCCTTGTAGGTATTATTTTCTGCTGATATAATAAATCTTTCTCCGCTCATCTCAGTCGTCAGTGAGGCAACAGCAAATCGCGCAACATCTCTTACATCTACGAAGCCGGTACTTCCAATAGGATAGAAGGGTATGCCTTTTAAGAGCTTAGGGATTATAGCTGATGTGCCATTAATGTAATCACCTGGTCCTATGATTAGAGACGGATTTAAGATAATAGTGTCGAGTCCTTCTGCAGCACCTCTCCAGACAGCTCTTTCGCCTAAGTTTTTTGAGGCTGCGTATGGGGTATTTTGAGGGCTGTCTGACCACTCTGCTTTTTCGTCTATGAGGTGATTGCCCTTGTATCTTCCTAGAGCAGCTATAGAACTAAGATGCACCAGTCTTTTGACCTTATGTTCAAGGCAGATATTGACAAGTTCTTCCGTTGCAGCAACATTTACAGCCATCAGTTCATCATTGTCTTCTGGAGAAAATGAGACTAAGGCTCCGGAATGAATCACAGCATCTATATCTTGTAATCGATCCTCTATTAAATCGAGCTCTTTTAGATCACATTCTATCCACTCTATCCGATCATAGATATCTGATACCAATGAGAATTTGCTCTGAGATCTATGAATAGCCACGACCTCATAGTTAGCTTGGAGTAAATGACGAGCAATGTAAGAACCAACAAAACCCGTAGCTCCAGTCAGGAATATTCTCTTCATGTATCAGTATTAATTGGAGGCAGGTACAGACATCCGCCAATAGTGTCATGACTAGCACCAGTAACACTACTGATAAAATTAGGTTGTTTCTTTATTCTTAGTACTGAGCAGTAGGCAATCAATATGGCTTCTTTGTAGTCAATGAGTGCTTCAGAAGGAATAACAAGTTCTACATTTTGAAGTGCTAGTTTCTCCTCTAATTTTTCAATAAAGAATTTATTCTTAGTGCCTCCTCCCGTGATGAACATTTTACCAGCGGTTATAGATACATTATTTGCAATTACTTCCGTGACGAACTCTACTATCGTCCTCAAGCTATCTGCCGGGCTAAGCGGAAACTTGTCTAGCTCAGGAATGATCGTAGATCTGATCCAGTTGTTGTCTATTGACTTGGGTGGTGCTTGATTATAGTAGGGATGAGATTTTAATTGCTGTAACAAGGCCTGATGTATTTTTCCTTGTGCAGCGGTCTGACCATCCTTGTCATATTCTTGGCCTGTAAGACGGCTTATGTGATTAAGTAACTGATTGCATGGACAGAGATCATAAGCGACCCATCCTTGCGGTGATCGGTAGCTAATATTCGCTATGCCGCCGAGATTGAGATAGTAGTCATAACCTGAGAAGAGATCCCTGTCTGCGATGACTGCCATAGGTGTACCTTGTCCACCTAGTGCTAGGTCTTGGTTTCTAAAATCACAGATTACTGGTCTTGCAGTGGTGGCAGCGAGATAAGCGCCATTGACTAATTGCCAACTAGTGTCTAGCTCTGGGAAATGACAGATCGTATGTCCATGCACACCGATGCAGTCGAGGTCATGAGTGGGGTCTATAAATTTGTGTAAGCTTTCAGAGATGAGCTTAGAAAACTGGCTTCTTGTTTTGACCAGTTCTAATGCAGTTTGATTTGGGCTGTCACTTAGGAGTGCTTTGAGCTCAGAGGGGAGAGAGAAAGTTTCTGAGGCTATGAGCTCCCAGTTCTTTCCTTCAAATTTCACCATAGCCATATCTAGTCCATCTAAAGAACTCCCTGACATGACACCAATTGCAATCAATTTTAATTTATTTGTGTTATAAAGGTAGCTTATGAGATATTGTTCTCATAATTTGGCAACTTGATGCACTCGTGAATAAAACAAGAAATTGAGATATGGCTCATAAAGAATACTGGACGGGGTCCGAAAAATATATATGCGACCAGAGTTTGGCTCAGGCTTTTCATATGTCTAGAGTACTGGGGATGCCTTTGCTTATAGAAGGAGAGCCGGGCACAGGTAAGACAGAACTGCCTTTGAGATATGCTGAGGATAAAGGCCTTGACTTACATGTCTATGCGACAGGTTCTAAAAGTAATGTAGATCAGTTTGTCGCACGATTTGATCATGTGAAGTATTTGAGAGATTCTCAGATAGAAATATTGAATGCCCAGAGAGAAGAAAAGGGTATGTCTACTAAGTTATCTACAGGAGGCAGAAATTCTGAAAACCTTGCAGATTATGTTGCCAAAGGACCAGCTGCAAAAGCGTTCTCCTCACCGAACTCCGTCTTACTGATAGATGAGATAGATAAGGCACCCAGAGAATTTCCTAATGATCTCCTATATGCCCTCAGTCACAGAAAGTTCATTATGCCAGAATCGGGAGAAGTGATAGAGGTCAGCGAGGAAGATATGCCCGCCATTGTCATTACGTCTAATCGTGAGCAGGAATTACCGACTGCCTTCAAAGGGAGATGCATCTATCACTACATTCATTTTCCTGATGCGGACCTGATGCGAGAAATAATTTCTAAGCATCACCTTAAGATTGATAACAAGATAGTCGATGTTGCCTTGGATGTATTCTACTACCTTAGAAATATAGGACTAGAAAGAGCACCGACGACGAGAGAGATTCTCAACTGGCTGAAATATGTCAAGCAGTATGCCACTGATGAAGCCATAGAAAAGATACAAGCTCTAGATGGTATTGGTGCCCTAGTAAAGACCCAAACGGATCTAGAGAAAATACAGAAGTTGGTTCTGAATGATCCTAGTGATTACAATAAGCGCAGTAATTTCAACTAAGCATGTTAGAAACCCTACCAGAAAAGTTTAGATCATATGGGCTGACTGCTGATGTGCGGACGCTACTGCTTTTACAGAAAAGTATGAAGCATGGCCTAGTGAAAACTTTAGGGGATATCTATAATGTACTGAAAGGCTTCGTAGTGAAAGATCCTGAAATGCTAGGTCCCTATACGAGAGCTTACTATGATTACTTTCTCAATATTGATATTCAAAATGGTGAGCGATTAGAAGACGCCATTTTGCGTTCAGAAACTTTTAGGAAGTGGAAAGAAGACCACATCGAAAGACACAATCTAAAGGATATAGATCTAGAGGAACTTGTCAATAAGTTTCTAGACGAGGTGCACTTAACTTCCTACGATATCAAAGAAATATTCTCAGGCAAAGAGCTGTGGGATAAAGATGACCCCTACTTACAAGATGAAGATCAAGGAGATAATCTAGAGGCCAATCTAGAAAGACGACTGGATAAGATGGCAGACTACTCGGATCTTTCTCTAGAAGAACTGATGGAGAGGATGGAAGAAATAAGAAAGCAGCAAAAGTCCAAACATTCTGGTGGAAGCCATTGGATAGGGACAGGAGGTATATCGCCGTATGGGCATGGAGGTGCCGCTAAGAATGGTATCAGAACAGGAGGCTCAGGGGGAGGTAGAATGGCAAGAAAAGTCATAGGAGATCAGAACTTCTTTCCTGTAGATATGGATAGAATTATCAATGATGATAATGTAGATGCAGCCTTAGCCTCACTAAAAGGCATAGTAGAAGAATCAGCACATGAAGCTTTAGATGTCAAGAAGACTATTGACGTCGGACTAAAGCGTGGTGGTCTATTCATACCAGAGCTGACCCGTGTACAAGAGAAGAAATTACAAGTCTTGCTCTTCATAGATAATGGAGGCTATTCTATGTCGCCTTATGTCTATGTGATCCGTGAACTCTTCAAGAAGATGAAGACGAGATTCTCTCATGATCTAGAGACTTACTATTTCCACAATACTATTTATGATCGAGTATTTTCTGATCCCCGAAGATCTAAATCTGTAAAGATAGAAACCATCCTAGCTAAAGATCCCAACTATCGTGTATTCATAATCGGAGATGCTTCTATGGCTCCTTATGAACTCAACAAGATGAGTCTGAGGTCTTATAGAAAAATGAAAAAGAAATTCAAGAAAAGTGTCTGGCTCAATCCTGAACCTGAAAAATATTGGAGACATACCTATACCTTGAATGTAATCAAGCAAATGATAGATATGTATCCACTTACACCTAGAGGTATAGAAAATGCCGTCAGAGAAATGAATAGGAAGAAGTAATTCCTATGACCACTCCTTCATAGCGATAGGCGCTCCTATAAGCTCATCTGGAATACCAAAGGCTTCTACATATCCAAGTGCATTTGGTTTTATATCCTGATACAATTTATTGATGACTCTTCTTATGGCCTTAGTCTTAGCGCCATCCATATAGTCGCTCTCTAAGAAATAAGCACGGTCAGAATAAATGTTGTCTAGTGCATAGAGCTGTGCCAATTGTTTCAGGCCTTTCTTTGCCTTAGCATCTGTGCACTTATCTATATGCTTGTAGAAGGAATTAAGCACAGTCTGGTCTATGAAGGCATGGGCTAGGTCCATCATATGACTCTGCACCTTAAGAAATACCTGATGACTGTCGTTACCTCTTTTGATATATTTCTGCATTCTTTCACTCAGGCTGATCAGAACTTTTCTCTTCCTATAGTTGAAGGCATGAAAATGAAATTTAGAATCTAGGAGATGTTCTGCATCTGTATTTCTGGTAAATAGAGGATTGTACTCATACGCCTCATGCTTTGCCTTGGTCAGAATAAATCGCATCACCGCTCTGTAGCCATCATCATGAAACGATTGCTTGAATTCTGTAAGAGCTCCCTTCGCTACCAATTGCATCAGCACCGTATTATCTCCTTCGAAGGTGGTGAAGATATCTGTGTCTGCCTTGAGTGCTGCAAATCTATTTTCTGAGAGGTAACCTTTTCCGCCGCAAGCTTCTCTGCAGGTCTGTATAGTTTTAGTTGCATGCCAAGTGGATTTCGCTTTAAGGCCTGCTGCTAGTGTTTCTACTTCTCTTATTTGATCTTCATCAGCATTACAGTACATATCTGCCAGATCTAATGAGGCGAGATAGAGGGCATAGCTTTTTGCTAGTAGAGGGAAGAGTCTTTCTTGATGCGTAGGGTAGTCAATTATTAGTGTTTCTTCAGTGCTCCCTTTATGTCCGAATTGTCTTCTTCTGTAGGCATATTTAAGAGCCACGGCAAGCGACACTTTAGAGGCATTGAGTCCTAACATACCGACAGTAACTCTACCAGCTACGAGAGCCCCTAGCGTTGTAAAGAATCTCTTAGATGGATTGTTTATCGGGCTGGTATAAGCGCCGGTAGCATCTATGTCCCCATATTTGTTTAGGAGATTTGCTTTAGGTACTGTGACCTGATCAAACCAGATTCTACCATTATCCACACCATTCAAGCCGACCTTATATCCGCAGTCTTCTATCTTGATGCCTGGCAAGACATTGTGATCTTTATCTCTAAGTGGAACTAGGACTGTATGGACACCGTGATTTTCCCCATTGACAATAAGCTGTGCAAAGACAGCGGCCATTGTAGAATCCATGGCATTACCGATATACTCCTTGCCAGAAGCAAACCGTGGAGAATGTACCGTTATTTCTTTAGTGTCATGATTGTAGGTTGCCGTCGTTTCTAAGTCCTTGACATTAGAGCCGTGACCTGTTTCTGTCATAGCAAAGCAGCCTAGGAGTTCTCCCTTGAGTAAAGGTTCTACATAGAGCTCATGATGCTTTTCTGTACCTAGTTGGTACACGGCACCACCGAATAGGCCTATCTGTACACCGAACTTTATCGCTAGACTGAGATCACCATAGCCTAGACTTTCAAAGGCGGCAATGTGTTCTCCATTTTTTTCGAGTCCTCCATACTTTACTGGGAAGGCATAGGCACTGAGGCCTTGCTTACATAACTCTCTTAGTCTTTCTAATGTTTTAGTTCTAAAAACCTCTTTGTCTCTGTCTTCGACGACAGAAAAAACAGGGTCTCTCAGGAGTTCTTTGACTCTATCTCTAGTTTCGGCATGATCACCATCTAGAATCTTCTTGATTTCTAATGGATCAAAATCTGGAGTATAGCTATCTGTTTTTTCTGTAGTTGATTCAGGAAATATTTTTTTGATAAGTAAGGCATCACTGCTCTGGCTGAGTCCAAGGGCCTCTTTAAGATCTAGTAAGGCTTCTTTAGTTTCTTCTACTTTGCCGAATATTCCATCTTCAGGGTCTTCACCTTTCATGGCGATCTCTAGACCAAGATTAACAAGAGAATTTTTAGTGCTCAAATCCATATCTGCTGAGACCTTTCTGATAGAGTTAGCCCAAAATTTAAATTCTTTTTGAGTTGGCGGGTTCATAGGGTTCACCCATTGTAGTAAATACTTTTTGTCTTCGTCTGAGAGGTGCTCCATAGCATTTATTTTCCCAGATATCATTTTCATTTCCGAGGGACTCAGAATAGAATCAGACCATCCTACGTAGATAAGAGGTATTAGGCTAAGCACATCATTGGATAAAACTGTCATACTGTAAAGATCTAATTGTTGTTAGTCCAGAAATAAAAATTGTTTTCTTCTAAGTGGAAATCTTCCGAGGGATACAATCGATTTCCTATATCATTAGACGTTTCGGTTTCCAAAAGGATACCACAGGCGTCTGTATTTACACAAAGTTTTTTTGCCTCTGCTATGAGCATTCTAGAGTGGCCTTTGCCTCTGTGAGTCTTCATAACATAAAGATCATTCAGGAGCCACATCTTTTTCATTCTCACTGAAGAGAATAGGGGATAGAGCTGTGTGAATCCAGTAAGTCGTCCTTCAGACTCTGCTACATATATGACAGAATCTTTAATGGCTAACCTACTTTTTATAAACGCCTCAGCTTGTACTTTGTTTGATTCTTTTCTATACCATACTCTGTAGGCATCAAAAAGTACTACGACCTGTTCCAGATCTGCTTCTGTGGCCTGTCTGATTATCATGTCAGTAGAAGTTGATTTTCTTTATTGTTTTCTTCTATGGCCAGTTCTATAAGTCTAGAGATAAGGTCCGTCTGTGAGAGACCACTCGCTTCCCACATTTTAGGGTACATGCTGACATTCGTAAAGCCCGGAATGGTATTTATTTCGTTGATGATGAGTTCATCGTCCTCAGTTAAGAACATGTCTACACGGGTCATTCCTCTGCATTCTAACTGCTCGTAGGTACGTACGGCGAGCTCTTGTACTCTTTTGACTTGAGTTTCTGTAAGGTCTGCTGGAATAGAAAGTTGTGCACCTTTCTCGTCTAGGTATTTATTTTCATAAGAATAGAAACCCTCAGCTACCGTGACTTCCGCCGGTACAGAGGCTTTTGGTTCTGCATTACCGAGTACTGCACATTCTATTTCTCTTCCGACTATCTTTTCTTCTATGATGACTTTGTGATCATACTTGAGAGCGGCTGCCAGAGCATGATCAAATTCATGTTCGTTTTTAGTATAGGAGACACCGACAGAAGAGCCCAGATTGGCAGGTTTTATAAATAGCTCATTGCCGAGTACGGCTTCTATTTTCTTGTAGTCTGCATTAGCTACACTATTTCTGATTGTTGCCCATTTTGCCACTTTGATACCTGCTGATCGTAAGACATGTTTCATCATATCCTTGTCCATACCCACTGCAGATCCTAAGATGCCGCAACCGACACAAGGAATATTGGCGAGCTTAGCAAAACCTTGTATGGAACCATCCTCTCCAAAGGTCCCATGAAGAACTGGGAAGATCACATCTACTTTGCCAAGGGGCTCTTGGGTTCTTGCAGATAAGATAGATCTCTCATTGGTGTTTTGAGAGAGTAGGATAGGGCGGTCTATTTTGCCTAAGGCAATTTTGTTGGGGTCCTCGGCATGATCTAAGATCATAGAGTCACCATTGAGCTGCCATGTTCCATTTTTATCTATACTTATGAGCAGGGGGTCGTATATATCCTTATCTAGAGATGCTAATACGTTCTGTGCAGAAAGTAATGATATCTGATGTTCTGGTGATCTCCCACCGAAGATGATTGCAACTTTAATTTTATGCTTATCCACTTCTATCTTAGTTATATATGATGGAGCTCACAAATTTAGAATTAACCGTGATTCTTATCAATGAATAAACTCTCATATAAATTACTATATCCTGAGGGAGCCAAAGGCAATTTGAAGGTCTTGTTCTTGTAGATTTTTGGGAGAATGTGCTTATACATTGACTGGTAGAAAAAAAGAAGAGGGCTTCATTTGGAATGAAGCCCTCGAGAAAAATATATATTTTAATATTTTCTTCTGTTCTTAATAAGAAGGGAAGTTTAGATTAATATCTTCTTCCTCCACCGCCTCCGCCTTCACGAGGTCTAGCTTCTTTTACTACGATAGTTCTACCGTCTAGCTCAGATTCGTTAAGTGCATCGATTGCACTTTGTCCTTCTCCGCTGTCAGGCATTTCTACAAAGCCATAACCTTTAGAACGGCCAGTGTCTCTGTCGAAAATAATTTTCACTGATTCAACTGCGCCGAATCTTTCGAATGCGTCTCTTACAGTTCCATCTTCAGTGCTGTAGTTTAATTTTGCTACAAAAATGTTCATGATAAAAATTAAAAAAGTTATAAAAAAGTAAGATTTTATAAAGCAAAATTTAAACTAGAGTTATTCTATCTAAGGCTAAAAAAATCATTACAAGAAATTATAGTCGGGTTCTGACTTTTCATTTCCACCAACTATATACCAAAAATACGTGCATTTTAGCTAAAAGGTTCAGTTATACATGGAAATATTTACCCTTTCCTAGATAATACGTTAAGTGGTCTAGCTCTTAAGTCGTGCTTTTAGACTCTTTGAGGTTCAATAAATGACTGGAAGCGATCATAAGACCTCCCAGAATAATCACAAAACTATGGCCGAAAGGTATCATATGGTGGGTAAGAATGAGGATGATTCCCCCGATTGCCAGGTAAAAGGGCAAAGGCTTTTCTTTATTTTGAAGATAGGGCTTGAGAATTGAGAGGTAGACTAAGACAGCCGTAGTCCCTAGTATCAAAACTTCTAGCAAGGGGTGACTCATCAAAGCACTTGCTTTTACATAGCCGTAGGAGATGAGAACTGGCAACAAGGCACAGTGTATAGCACATAATAAGGAAGTGGTCGTTCCCCAATAGTCCAGTTTTCTCAGATTTCTATTCATTCGAGCTAAATGCAATGTTGTTGCAAATATAGGAAAAAAGCCAAGTTAAAGCTAGATTTGTATCTGTGAGTGAGACAGAAGCCATTCTAAAAAGATACAAATTACGTAATACACCTTTCAGGCAGAGGGTCGTAGAGGTATTCAACATTAAGCCTCATTCTGCGCTTTCTACTAGCCAGATAGAGTCCCTCTTGGGGGCACATGATAGAATCACTTTGTATCGAACACTTAAGAGTTTTGAAGACAAGGGACTTATTCATCAGGTGACTGATGGTAAAGGCGAGAGCAAGTTTGCCTTATGTCATGATCAGTGTGAGGTACATAGAGCTAATAAAGAGCATGCGCATTTTCACTGTGAGCATTGCGACACTACTTATTGCCTCGAAGATGCGGGTAGTTTAGAGATCCAATTGCCAGATCAGTATCAAGTCAAAAGTATAAATCTAGCGCTCACTGGGGTCTGCGCAGACTGCCAGTAATTTTATCTTGTACAATTTGGTAAGTTTTTTGCAGGGTAACAGGTAAGATAAACCTGAAGAATGAACTTACATCTAAGATGGAGCATGATCATGCTCGCACTATTACCGTTTTTTTGCTATTCTCAAGAAGCACCTTGGGTTACCACCTTTGAGGAGCGAGAAGAAATGAAGCAAGTCGTGAGGCTCTCTAATGGCAACTTTTTGTTATCCGGTAGAACCTTCGAGATTGGAAACAAATCTGACCTAGTCATTTTGATCTCCTCAGATGGGGAAGAGCTTGCTAGAAAACCTATTTGTGAGAGCTGTAGCTCCTCTGGAGAAATTGTCTTTACCAAAGAGACCGCTAATAATGAATTGTTCCACGTGAGATCTAACGGAGATATTTTTGTCTCTAGTCTAGACCTAGCCGAGACAAGATTCCTTTACAATATCGAAGAGTCAGAATTTGAAAGCATCGATGCTTATCAGGTTCTTGAGAACAATGATTTTGTAATCGTTGTATCTTCTGCACTTAAGGATGGTATCAAAGGGCTCTTGCATACAAGTATTAATACTACAAATGAGGAGATCGGTAGTCAAAAATTCAATAATCTATTTCCTGATATAGCTGGTTCTATAGGTATAGGTCTCTTTAGAGATGCTGGTGTCGTAGATGGCTATAACAGTATAGATAGTTTGACTAATGCTAGTACAGCTCATTTATTGAGATTCGGTAGATTCAGAGATTTGATCTGGGAGAAAAGCTTAGACCAGGGTGATATCAAACTACATGATGTCATGGTCTCTTATGATCAAGATGTGTATGCAGTAGGTACAGTAGTAGACGAGGCTAATCCTAATCATATGCAAGGTATTGCTGTAGCTTATGATCAGAATGGAGAGTTATTGTGGGAAAAGCGTTTCGACTCAGAGTACCTTGACAATCCAGACTTCGAGACTGCACATTTTACTTTTTCGGGGATTAAGGCAATCAGAACGAACATCTTTGCTATCACAGGACATGTGGGAGGTGAAGAGGATGGAAGAGAAAAAACTGATGCCTTCGTATTGCAAATAGACAATGAAGGAAATGAATTAGATTACTACACTTCTAGATTGCTTACAGATGAATCTGTATCTCTTGATGTAGTATATACTAGAAATAGAGAGGTGTTGTATATCGCTAACTCTTTTGCAGAAAATGGAATCTCAGGCTCTTATGTTTCTATAGCTAGAAATGTAGCCAGTAGTGCTTTTGTACCTGTACCTAGTGAGATAGAGCTGTATCCTAACCCAGTCAAGGATTTCTTAATCATAGATGATAAAGACGGAAATATCATAGGTATGGATCTGCAGATCTATGACATGAATGGAAAGATGGTGCATAAACAGAAGGCAGCAAGAAGATTAGTTGTAGATCACCTAGAAGCAGGCGTTTATTATTTAGTTCTTATAGAGGGCACTAATAAATATGTCCATAGGTTCATTAAGAGCTAGGCAGAAATAAAAAACTAATAAATAAAGTAGAGGGACTCGGATGAGTCCCTCTTTTTTTTGTGCACGATGTTCTTTAAGCAATTTTGTACACATCAGTTGGTGTTTCGCAGAATATGGCTTTACTGCCTTTGATTGCGATGGGATGCCTTATCAAGTCAGGATTGCGCTGCAAGATGTTGAGCCATCCATGCATGTCGAATTCCTTGCCTTTGATATTGGCTTGATAATAAGGGTGGGCTTTATTTAGAAGTTCTTTAGGATGTTTATTCATGGTAGAGAGTATCGATCGCCAGATAGTGGTGGTCGAACGAGAATTTTTATGGTCGTAAGAGATCACTTTCTGACCTGTCCCTCTAGCATGAGCTAGGGTCTTTCTATCTGCGCTTGATTGAGGATTATAGAATAAAAGGAGTTCTCGGCTATGTACTTTCATGTCATTTGTTTTATAAATACCCATATAAGGCAAATACTCTATTAAATATAGGAATTATATCAGATAATAATTCTTCAAAAGTAAATTATTTCAATACAAATGGTCTTAAAACTAATATTTTCCATGCATTAGCAGTCAATTGCTTAAGTATTACAAAATTTTATATATGTAAATTTTTTCTACCACAAATTATATTACGTGATTATCCGTTCTGTTTACTGTATATATTTTACTATCTTTTAAATGCGAATTAATATATCGCATTCTATTTTTTCATAAAATATAATTTCTCATCATGCTTACTACTAAAAACATACGGAACATATGCCTTATTGGGCATTCGGGTTCCGGCAAAACGACGTTTTCTGAAACTATGTTATTTGAGTCTGGAGCGATTAATAGAAGAGGTACAGTAGAAAATGGAACCACCGTTTCTGATTTTACCAATATTGAAAAGGAAAGAGGTAATTCAGTATTCAGCACCCTAATGCATACTCATTGGAGAGACCGTAAGATTAATATTATCGATACGCCAGGTCTGGATGACTTCAATGCAGAAGTGATCTCCGCACTGAAAGTCGCAGATACTGCATTAATCATAATTAATGGATCTCAAGGAGTAGAAGTAGGGACCGAACTCGTCTGGTCCTATGTCAATGATTTTAAGACACCGACAATGTTTGTGGTCAATCAGCTAGATCATGAAAAAGCTGATTATGATACTGCATACGAACAAATAAAAAGCCGATTTGGAGCCAAAGTCATTCCTGTACAATTCCCAATAAACCAAGGAACAGGATTCACCTCTATAGTAGATGCGCTGAGAATGGTCCTTTATGAATTTTCTACCAATGGAGGAAAGCCCGAAAAAAAACCGATACCTGAAGCTTATGTTCAGCAAGCTCAAGAAATGCACAATCAGCTCGTAGAGGCTGCTGCTGAAAACGATGAGACGCTGATGGAGAAGTTTTTTGAGGCTGGTAGTCTCAATGAGGAAGAGCTTGCTGAAGGGCTCACTGTGGCACTAGCTAATCAGCAGATCTATCCTGTGTTCTGCAGTTCTGCAATTCAGAACATGGGTAGTGGAAGAATTATGGGTTTTATAAACGACATTGCGCCTTGTCCATCTGATAGACCACCCGTCCCTATGGAGACCGGCGGAGAGTTAGATATTTCTGAGCAGGGTCCTAATCTGGCCTTTGTATATAAAAGTATGTCAGAGCCTCAGGTCGGGATGGTTTCATACTTTAAGGTATATTCTGGTAAGCTGAGCGCAGGCGAAGACCTGGTGAATCAATCTAATCGTTCTTCCGAACGTATTAACCAAATCTTTCTTTCTCTCGGTAAGGTAAGGGTCGCTACGGATAGTCTCATCGCGGGAGATATAGGTGCTACTGTAAAATTAAAAAATTCACATACCAATGATACTTTGTCAGGCAAGGGTGCCGAAATGCAAGTCATGAAGATGACCTTTCCGCCATCCAAGATAAGAGTCGCTATCAAGCCGCCAGGCAAAAATGACATGGAAAAACTTATGAGAGCCCTGCATCAGATAGAAGAAGAAGATCCTTCTCTTCATGTAGAGCAGTCTGCGACACTTAAGCAGACCTTGCTTCATGGTCAGGGGCAGCTGCATTTAGATCTTATAAGGTACAGAATAGAAAAAGTGAATGGTATCCTGATGGAGTTTGAAAAACCAAAGATTCCATATCGGGAGACCATTACGATCAGTGCAGATGAAGAATATCGACATAAGAAGCAATCCGGAGGTTCGGGGCAGTTTGCTCAGGTATCTATGCGTATAGAACCTTACTATGAAGGAATGGCAGATCCCTCTGATCTCAATGTCAAACAAAAGCAAACAGAAGAATTGCCATGGGGTGGCAAGCTAGAGTTTCTCTGGTGTATCGTCGGAGGAGCTATAGATAGCAAATATATCAATGCGATAAAGAAAGGCATTATGAATAAAATGGAGGAGGGGCCGCTGACAGGTTCTCGCTGCCAGAACATAAGAGTGGCTATATATGATGGCAAGATGCACTCGGTGGACTCAAATGATATGGCCTTTATGATAGCGGCTAGTCAAGCCTTCAAGACGGCTTTCGAAAATGCCAAGCCTCAGTTGCTAGAACCTATCTATAATGTAGAAATACTCTGTCCTGATGAATCTATGGGGGACATAATGAGTGATCTGCAGACTAGACGTGCGATCATTCAGGGAATGGATAGTGATGGACACTATCAAAAGATAAATGTCAAAGTACCACTGGCAGAAATGTATAAGTACAATGCTTCTCTTAGGGCTTTGAGCCAGGGTAGGGCAAAGTATACGCGAGAATTCTCTGAATATATGAAACTGCCTGGTGACTTACAGAAGCAACTGATCAAGGAGTCTACTTTAGAAGCAGTAGTCGCCTAGACTCAAAACCAATTTAATCAGCACCAAACTCCTCAGTAACTCAAGTGTTGCTGGGGAGTTTATATTTGTAGTAGCGTGGAGAAAAAATTAAAAATTGCATTTGATGCCAAAAGGTTGTTTTGGAATAGGGAAGGATTAGGTTCCTATGCTAGAACTTTGGTGTCGGATATGCAGCGCTTACATCCTGAGCACGAATATATTCTCTGTACACCTCAGATAAATAAGGCAGAGTTTACCCTTCCGTTCTTAGATGCCTCTAAATACAGAATTATAAGCTCCGATGGCATTAGCGACAGCTATTGGAGAAGTAGAGGGGTCTTAAAGAGCCTAGAGTCAGAGGATGTAGATGTCTACTTTGGTCTCAGTAATGAGTTGCCCTTTGGTATAGCCCAATCTTCGGTGCCGTCTGTTGTAACTATTCATGATGTTCTTTATAAGAGGTTTCCTCAGCAATTTTCACTTATAGATAGATGGATCTACCAACGTAAGTTTTCTCATGCTATCTCTGCGGCGGATTGTATTATCGCTACTAGTCAGAGCACAGCAAAGGATATAGAGCATTATTTCCGACCAAAGAAAAGAATGGAAGTCGCCTATCAATCTGTGTCACCTCTATACAGAAATAACTCTGAGAATTCCTCTGGCCAGCATTACCTAGTTGTAGGCACCATAAACGAAAGAAAGAATCTAAAGCTACTGATTAGAGCTTATGCCTTGCTCCCAGAGAAGCATAGACGACCGGTGGTCGTGGTAGGAAGCGGGAAAAAGTATAGAAAAGAGGTCGATGAGGAAATCAAGCAAAATAGATTGGGGGCATATTTTACTTTTTTATCGGGAGTGAGTGATGTAGAACTTAAAGACTTGTATAGTCAGTCCATAGCGCTAGTCTTTCCTAGTTATTATGAAGGTTTTGGTAGACCAGTGGTAGAAGCATTAAGCTCAGGAATTCCAGTCATCACCTTGCCTAATTCCTCTTTGCCTGAGGTAGTTGGCAAATATGGTATAATAATTGAATATGATAGACCAGAGTTACTTGTAGAAGCCCTTATCTTAATGAATGATGAAGGCGAAAGAAAGAAGAAGATGATAGGTGTGGAAGAGCATTTAGAACAGTTTGATGCGGAAGAACATATTAAACTGATTATGAATGTGTTACAAGAAATTTCTAACTGATAAAACAGCATTTTTTGTTTGGAAATTCATGGGTTTAACTATCTTTGAATCCGAGCTTAATGCTCAAAATAAATCCAGGTTTCATTCTCATTATCTTGGGGTGGTTATTTAAATCACCCCTTTTTTTATGCCCCTAATCAAAGGTCGTCAATTTGTCATTCAGACTAATCTTACCTTGATTGTCACTCGATAACATATTATAATAATTTTGATATATAAATAAATATAATATGTATATTAGCGCTTGACTTTGCTCTATACTCAACGTAGATAAGCATAAACTACAAGCATGACTCAATATTTTCGAACTTGGATTAGCTCTTTGACGGCTTTTGGTTTCGCCACATTACTGCTAATTTCTTTTCAATCTTATGGACAGAACAACTATGGCTGTCCCATTTTCATTGATAATCCTAAAGAGCTTTCTTCGATTTTAGGCGCACCTAGAATGGTTACTAATAATGCCACTACTGGTCCTGCCTTTGATAATCTGACTAATGTCATAGGTAGAGATGAACAGACCGTAGATATAACTCTTGCCCCACGTCAAAATTCCTCTACGCTTTATCTCAGTGATTTTGGATTTAATCTCCCTACAGGAGTCAATATTACAGGTGTAGAAGTGATAATAGCGGGTAATGCCTCTGTGCCAAACGCTTTAAGAGATATTGCAGTATCACTTGCTACAGGTGCTAATCAAGCAATCGGTTCCAATAAAGCAAATAGGTCATTTGGAGGTAAGCCATGGTCTCACTCCAATATTTGGAGCTATGGAAGTGTCCATGATATGTGGAGTGCTGACCTAGATTACAGTGCAATAAATAATAGTTCTTTTGGCGTCATCGTACAGATGAGTAACAGAATGGATACCATCGTACATGCGTACTTAGATCAACTAGCCGTAAGAGTACATTATCAACCAGTCTTGCAGATCTGTGAGCATCCATGTATCGCAGTGATGACACCTATGGATAATGATGTCGTCTCTTACAGTTGGAACGTACATGAGTCTTTAGTAGCAGAAACTTCTGAGCAACTGGACAATGTCGTTAATATATATGCAGACCAATCCCCTTACGGAGATTATGAAATCTGCCTGACCATGACTTATGCTGATGGTCAGACGGATAACTGTTGTAGACCGGTGCACTATGATGACTGTACGCCAGGAAGTATAGGGGACAGAATATGGGAAGATAGAAATGGTAACGGTATACAAGATGCAGGTGAGCCGGATTTAGATGGTTTTAATGTAAGGTTATTCGATGCCTCTTTTCAGCTTGTCGCTACCACTATTGCTCAGAATGGAAGATACCGATTTGAAAATCTGGAGATGGGCCAGTACGTCGTAGCAGTAGATCTTAAAGACTATAAGCAGACACAATTTACTGATTCAGATACAGATAATAATTCAGATCTGACAGGGCTCTATTACTATGGGAGTACTAGTGTTATCAATTTAGGTCCTGGAGAAAATAGAAACGATATCGATCTCGGTCTTATAAAATACAGCCAGATCTGTGGACATGCATGGAGAGACAGAGATGGTGATGGTATAGAGACTGATGCAGACTCTGATTTGACGGTAGTTACTGTCAGTCTCTATGACAGTTCTTGCAGTCTCATTGGTTCTACACCTGTAGATGCAGAAGGAAATTATTGCTTTGATAATTTGGGAGGGGGTTCTTATTTCTTAGATTATGATTTGCCAGATGGCTACTTTGTAAGATCTTATGGTCTAGTGAATATTGCGGACCCTACAACAGGAAAAGTATCCCTTATGCTTGACTATGATGACAGTAGCCTTGGTAATGATATCAGTGCTTACATGTTAAGTAATGTTGGTGATAGAGTATGGGATGATCAAAATGGCAATGGTGTCATGGACCCTAGTGAGCCGGGTATCCCAGACGTAAGACTTAATATATTCAGATGTAGTGATGAGTTTGTACAGACAACCACTACGGATGCTTGGGGAGCCTATCAGTTTAGAGGATTGAGCCCGGGTGAGTACTATGTCTGTGTAGAAACTACACCTGTCGGGTATGCGCCTACTATAAAAGATACCTCATCAGATATGGGGTCTGTCGCTAATACTGATGGTTGCTCAGATTGCTTCTCTATAATGGATGACACTACTCGTGCTGATCTTGATTTTGGTTTTGTGTTTAGTAGCTCTACGATAGGAGATGTTGTGTGGTATGATGCTAATGAGAATGGCCAGTTAGATCAAGGAGAATCAGGACTTTCTGACGTCACAGTAACACTTTCAGATTGTAATAATAATGTGATTCAGTCACAGCTTACAGATGCAGCGGGTAACTATCGTTTTGATGAAGTAGGGGGTGGTAACTATATTATATGTATCGATGAATCATATAGAGAGTACACGGTTAACCCTGCAGTCGTAACTGGAGGAAATTGTACCACTTGCTTTTTGCATGATGGGTCTGCTGATGACTTCGAGAAAGATTTTGGATTGATACTCGAAAGAGCGACAGTTGATTCTAAAGTATATGTTGATGCCAACGGTAATGGATTCAGAGATGATAACGAGACTTTAGTACCTGGTATTATGACAGAACTATATACTTGTGCAGGAGAACTGGTCGCGGCGGATGATACTGATGCCATAGGGGGCTCTTGGTTTGCAGATTTAGAGCCGGGAAACTATTACATAAGAGTCATCTTGCCTGCAGAATATTCTTTCATTACTAACGGTGGAGATATCACAGGAGCTAATGGGGTAGGGACCTCAGATTGTTTTGATGTGCAAGGAATAGGCAGGACTATAAGAGTCGGATTGACCAATGTTGTAGTGCCAGAAACATACACGGTATGTACTAATGTATGGGATGATACGAATGACAATAACTTGCAGGACAATGGAGAATCTGTAATTGGATCTCTTGAGTTTGATATATTGGATTGCTCTGGTAATCTTGTGCAGAGTATCATCAGTGACGCAACAGGTGTTGCTTGTATCTCTAGTCTTCAAGCAGGAGAGTATTACTTGTCTATGACTACACCTGATGGGTATGAGGCGGGAGATCTCAGTCCTATAACGGAGGCCTTTGGTCCAGGGACTACAGATTGCTTTTTAGTCAATAGTGATCTTACGATAGATATAGCTTTAGTAGAGGAGCAAGAGGAGGTACTGCCAGTGACACTTTCTGCAGTGCTTTTTGAAGATATAAATGCTGATACCAGCCCAGGTATGGATGAGCCCATTTTTGATAATCTCTCAGTAATGGTGTTCTCATGTAACGATATATTTATTGGAGCTATGCAATATGACTTGGCTTTGGAAGCATACACTATGCAATTGGTGCCAGGCGATTACTATTTGCAAGTTGATCTTATAGATGGATATACCTTTACTGACGGTAGTGTGATTACAGATGCTAATGGTTTAGCTACCACAGATTGTATTTCTATAGGCACGGAACAAACCATAAATATTGGATACGTAAGAGAAGTAGTAGCAGCTTCAGCTTCTTTGTCAGGAGTGACTTGGTTAGACTCAGATATAAATGGAATCAGAGATGCAAGCGAAGCGGCTATGGATCAAGTTCGGGTCAGCTTATATAATGAAGATCTCTTACTTCTAGAAGATACCTATTCCGATATACAAGGGGTCTATGCATTCCAAGATGTAGAGGATGGGGATTATTTTATTCAGTTTGAGAGATTGCAAGACTACCGCTTTACCAGTTACAGAGCAGGTGGTGTCTCCAATGAAGATTCTGAAGTCATAGATCTTAATCTAGGCATGACGGATACAATTTCCGTTCAGGGTAGCAATGTCGAATATATTAATGCGGGCTTTGTAGAAAGACCTACTGCTATGATTAGTGGACAAGTTTGGCTAGATGCTGACCAAGACGGATTAGTAGGTGCAACTGAGCAAGGTATAGAAGGTGTCGTTATTAGACTGATGGATGACATGAATATAGAAGTCACTCAAACGACTTCTGCCGCTGATGGCCAGTATGAATTTTCAAATTTATCTGAAGGCATGTATTACCTGGTATTCGAGAATCAAGATTACACATTCACTGAAGCAAATGTTGGAGGAACTTCCGATGTAGATTCTGAGGTGATTAATCTGGTAGATGGATTTACGAGTTTGTACATCGTTAATGCTGGTGATCAGTTGACAGGTGTTAATGCCGGTCTGTATACAGTCTCTGCGCCAGCTATCAGTGTCATCAGTGGGCAGGTATGGTTAGACGAAAACAGGAATGGTGAGATCGATGCTCAAGAAGGTGGTGTAGAAGGATCAGTAGTAAAGCTGATGAATGATAGCAATGTAGAAGTTGCACAAATTGTGACTAATGCACAGGGGCAATATAGTTTTTCTGGATTAGCAGCGGGTCTATATTATATAGCTTTTGATAAAGGGATTTATGATTTTGCAGCACCAAACGTCGCTGGTAATTCACTGGCAGATTCTGAAGTCGTAAACACGGATCTTGGATACACAGGACTTTATAATGTAGATGGCATATCTTCTTACGTAGGTATTAATGCTGGTCTGCAAGAAGATATCTCTAATCTTAAAGGCTCAATGAATGGCCAAGTATGGTTAGACGTGAATGCAAACGGTCTCATAGATGATGCTGAACTGGGCATAGAGAACATAGCAGTGATACTTAGAGATGATACTAATTCTACAGTGGCACAAACAGCGACTAATAGCGAAGGTAACTACAGCTTTACTGATTTAGAAGCGGGCTTGTACTATGTTGCTTTTGAGAGGCAAAGCTATTTCTTTAGTGACCCGAAATTAGGAGGCAATTCAGACTTGGACTCCGAAGTGTTGAATACAACTGATGGGTTTACGGGACTCTATATAGTTAATGTCGGTGATGAGGTGCATGGTGTCAATGCAGGAATGTATACTGAGATACCAGCCAGAGAAACATTCATTAGTGGATCTGTATGGCTAGATAAAAATGTGAATGGTCTAATAGATGCTGATGAGGCAGGGATAGAAAATATCATAGTCACACTTTATGATGATACTAATACAGAAGTATCATTTGCGACGACTGATGCAGAAGGATATTATAAGTTCCATAATCTCGATGCTGGTATGTATTATCTAGGCTTCGGAAAAATGGATTATTTCTTTTCAGATGCTCAGGCAGCTGGCGGCTTCTCTGTCTTAGACTCAGAAGTGATTAACTCTGTCTCAGGATATACAGGAATCTATGTGCTAGAGGAAGGAGATCAATTAGTAGGTATCAATGCAGGGCTCTATTCAGAACTAGCACTGGGTACGGCTTCTATATCAGGTCAGGTATGGTTCGATGAAAATCAAGATGGTCTTATCTCAGATATGGAGACAGGCGTAGCTGATGTGACAGTCATCTTGATGGATGATAATAATGCAGAGGTCACACGGGTTCTTTCTGATGCGACTGGTAACTATGCTTTTGAAAATCTTCATGCTGGATTATACTTTGTCTGGTTCCAGCAGAGGGATTACATTTTTGTAATGCCTAATGTAGGAGGTACATTAGATATAGATTCTGAGGTCTTAAACTTAGATATGGGCTATACGCCGCTATATCCTCTGGCTGATCAGGAAGTACTCACAGGAATAAATGCAGGCTTGTACTTTACTGCTTTTGAGCCAGGTCAGATTGCCGGTAACGTATGGGAGGATGAAAATGAAAATGGTATAATCGATGAAGAAGAAGCTGGACTAGATAATGTCTCTGTGAGCCTCTATGATGATGCTAATAGTTTTATAGGCGAAGTGATAACTGATGAAAACGGAGATTATAACTTTACTGATGTGGTGCCAGGATTCTATTATGTTTCAGTTGCAAAACCAGATGGTTATACGCATACTATACCTAATGCAAACGGCACCTCAGATCTAGATTCTGAAGTAGTAAATTTTGTGACCTCTAATACAAATGTATTCGAAGTCCAGACTGCTCAGAGCCGTACGGGAATCAATGCGGGATTCTACGAAACACCTGAAGGTGCTGAAGAAGGCGATGTTTTTGGAAATGTATGGGAAGATTTCAATGGCAATGGACTGATAGATGCTGGAGAAGAATTTACTGAATCAGTGAGAGTGGTGCTGAGGGAAGAGAATGGAGGAATCGTAGCTGTTCAGACTACAGGTCCAGGTGGTAGATATCTCTTCAGTGCTGTACCTAATGGCAGTTATGTAATAGCCTTTACTTTGCCATTGGATTCTAAAGCGACGGCACAGGACCAAGGAAGTGAAGAGATAGATTCTGATATAGATGCGGAGACTGGTTTTGCTCAGATAGAAGTTACTGGTACGGCGCTCAGTGGAGTAAATGCGGGTTATTTTTACCCTGCAAGTATAGGTGACTATGTATGGCTAGATATCAATGGGAATGGTGTACAAGACCCTGACGAAGAAGGGGCAAATAACTATATCATTAATCTTCATGATGCTGATAATAATTTCATAGAACGGGTATGGTCTAACTTTGATGCGAATCTAAATCCGGGATTCTATCAGTTTAATGATCTTGCTCCTGGGCAATATATTATCAGAGTAACCACTCAGCAAGGGATCGCTTTTTCTCCAGCGGAGGCTACAGATGCTGATAACGATTCTAATATCACCAATACAAACGGTGCTGGATCTACAGACTTAATAGATCTGAATTCTGGTATGCAACTCGATGATATCGATATCGGGCTTGTCTTGGCACCAGCTACTCTAGGTAATCAATTGTGGATAGATGCAAACGGGAACGGCATAAATGATGATGGCGAAGTGGGTCTTAATGATGTGACAGTTGAGTTATATAACATACATGATAATCTTGTAGGAACAACAGTGACTGCTACAGTCAATGGAGAGGATGGTATCTATCTCTTTGAAGATATCTACCCGACAGAGTATTATGTCAAATTCTTGATTCCTGATGGCTATGTCACGACTAAAGCAGATGAAGGCGGCGTAGATGCCAATGACTCAGATATAGATGATAGTAATGGACTGGGGACTACTAGTATATTTTTGCTATCACCTGCAGAGACAGATCTAGATGTAGATGGTGGTGTCTTCTTAGATGCATTTATAGGAGATAAGGTGTGGCACGATAGAAATAAAGATGGACTGCAGGACGCCAATGAGCCAGGAGTAGAAGATATCGCGATTAAACTCATGCAGAGAACTGACACAGGTGATGTAGAACTAGCAGAAATAAGAACAGATAGATTAGGCGAATATAGATTCAATGGAGTAGCTAACGGTGATTACTACCTCATTATCTATCCATCTGAGGATTTTGAGCCGACCTTAAGTGATATAGGTACTGATGACTCTTTAGATAGTGATGCTAATGCACTAGGAGTAACAGAGGTCTTTACTATTTCTAATAGTGTCTCTAATGAAACAATAGACTTCGGTCTCGTAAGACCAGGAAATCAGATTGGTGGTTTTGCATGGGAGGATCAAAATGAAAATGGTGTCATCGATGCTGGAGAACCATACAGAGAAGATGTAACTATCTGGTTGATGAATGAAAATAGTCTGGTCATGATAGAGATGGAAACAGGGACAGCAGGGATTTATCTCTTTAAGGATTTGGAAGACGGTGAGTACTTTATCAAAGCTGCGGCTCCGGTAGACTTTACCTTCACCTTAGAAAATTTTGGTATAGATGATGATATAGATTCTGATTTCGATAGTGATGGTAACTCTGAAATGATCACTGTACAAGATGGTACTGTAGTCAGAAATGTGAATGTGGGTTTTGTTGCTCTAAAAAAGAAAAGACCATCACAAATCTATCCTAACCCAGTCTCAGGTCCAGAAGTAACGATAACAGCAGAGGTCTATAAAGATGACCTAGAAGTTTCATACTTGATGACAGATAGTAAAGGTGGGGTAATCGGTACGGAAGTATTAGATCAATCTGCTTCTAAAGGCATCCATGAATATGCTGTAGGTGTAGAACCTCTAGAAGAAGGAGTCTACTTCATCAAGCTCATGACAGGTAGAAGAGTAGAACACTTAAGAATAATAAAAGTAAGTCACTAAGCTTACTTCAAGATATAAGGTTTCAATTCAAGAAAGTTGAGAGAGGTCAGGGTGAAAATCCTGACTTTTTTTTTGCCTAAATCAAAAAAACTAAGAAGGATCTTTGAAAGCTATGTTTTCTACTATCTCCAGACCGTATCCGTTCAATGCAACTCTCTTTCTTGGGTTATTAGTCAATAGTCTGATTTTGCTGACTCCTAACTCATTTAATATCTGAGCGCCGATACCTAAGTCTCTCTGCTGAGTACTACTGGTCCTAGAAGGAAATATTTTCTGAGGTGTTCCAGTTTCTTTCATTTTTTTGATCGCCTCTATGCTCGCAAGTACTGGATCGTCATCATCCTTTTGTCTTAGATAGATGAGGACGCCTTTGCCTTCTTCAGAGATCATCTCTAGAGTTCTATGAAGTTGTACTCCATAACCATGCAGCAATGCTCCTAAGATATCCATAGTATTAGTAGAGGAGTGCACCCTGGTAAGAATAGGTTCGTCGGCAGACCACTCTCCTTTTTTGATAGCGAGATGGGTGACACCAGAATTCACTTCATTGAAAGCTATAATCTCGAAAGGACCATATTGCGTATCTATCTCTACACTGGTCATCTTTTTGATGAGCCTCTCGGTATTCATTCTGAAGGCGACTAAGTCTTTGATGGAGATTAGTTTGAGGTCGTGTTTTTTAGCTAGCTCAGCCAACTGAGGTAATCTAGCCATGGTGCCATCCTCATTAAGGATTTCTACTAGCGTTCCCGCAGGATAGAGACCTGCTAGTCTTGCTAGATCTACTGCGGCTTCTGTATGCCCAGTTCTTCTCAGGACGCCACCATTTTCTGCGATGAGAGGAAAAATATGGCCTGGTCTGGCAAAGTCAGTGGCTTTAGTCTCTGGACTGACCATAGCTTTGATGCCTGTAGATCTATCATAGGCGGATATTCCAGTGCTGCATCCTTGACCGATGAGGTCTATCGAAACTGTAAAGGCTGTCTCGTGAAGAGCCGTATTACTAGAGACCATCTTATTAAGCTCTAACTGCTGGGCTCTTTCTACTGTAACAGGTGTACAAATCAAGCCTCTACCATAGGTGGCCATGAAATTAATGACCTCTGGAGTCACCTTTTCTGCAGCACAGATAAAGTCTCCTTCATTTTCTCTATCCTCATCGTCTACGACTATGATGACCTTGCCATTTTTTATGTCTTCAATGGCATCAGTTATGCTATCTAGTTTTATCTCTGTAGAGGTATCCTCTGCTATCATTAGGCTACTATATTTGGTTTTTCAGCTCCATATTGGTGTGGAACAATGTCTTTACAACTCAAAGTAAGCTATAATTGTTTCTCTCGACAAAGACTATTCAATTTTGGTTTATTTTTATCCATTAATTATTTCATTTTATCAAGATTTTCGAGCTATGAATAAGCTATTACTTGTTGTTTCAGCACTCTGTTTCATTATGATTTCTCAGAGTTGTGGCGATGACAAAGGATGTACTGACCCCACTTCAGCCAATTATGATCCTGATGCTCTAGAAGACGATGGGACTTGCACGACTTACGCTAGAGATAAGTTCTACGGTAATTATCTAGGGGATTTTGACTGTGCTAGCATGTTATTTAGTCCAAAATTGGATAATGACAGCTTGATGTTTTCAGTGAAGGAGCCAGTATCCTCTACTAATGGGCTAGCCATAATACTAGGACTAAGCATTGATGGTATTCCAGTAGATTTGGAAGGCGTAATTTCTGACTCTGGAGATAGGCTTTTGATAGATGATACCCTTGAGAATTTCACTATACCTGACTTTCCTATCGATGGCACGAGCACTACAGCTAATGTAATAGGGAAGGGATTTGCAGATATTTCAGCAGATGAGCAAAGCTTAGAAGGTGAACTAGAGCTCACTATAGAAGGAGTAGATGGTGGTTTTACCGCTACAGACATCTGTACTTTGATCGGAAATAAAATTTAAATAGGGGCGGTAAGAGCTATTGTCTTAATTTATAATTCTCTTATATTTGCACCCGCTTCCAAAAAGCAGGTCGCGTAGCTCAGCTGGATAGAGCATCTGCCTTCTAAGCAGACGGTCCCAGGTTCGAATCCTGGCGCGATCAC